>JAIRZP010000025.1 GCA_031267175.1 Coriobacteriales bacterium
CGCGGTGCCCATAATTATTCCGAGACCGGTCCCTCCATCCTCACCAGGGATGACATCATCCAAACCATGCGCTATATCGTGGAGCAGGCGGGTGGCAACAGCTACTGCCAGCTGGACGACATAGACCACTTTGGCAACAGGCGCATCAAGACCGTGGGAGAGCTGATCCAAAACCAGTTCCGCATCGGTCTCAGCCGCATGGAGCGCGTGGTACGCGAGCGTATGTCCACGATGGAAGTGGAGGAGATCACGCCCACGAGCCTTGTCAACATCCGGCCTATCGTGGCCGCCATCAAGGAGTTCTTTGGGTCCTCGCAGCTGAGCCAGTTCATGGATCAGACCAACCCGGCTACGGGCATCACCCACAAGCGTCGTCTCTCGGCATTGGGCCCCGGCGGCCTCAGCCGCGAGCGCGCCGGCTTTGAGGTACGCGATGTGCATCCCTCTCATTACGGCCGCATGTGCCCGATAGAAACGCCGGAAGGCCCCAACATCGGCCTCATCGGTTCTCTGGCTACCTACGCGCGCGTCAATTCCTATGGCTTCATCGAGGCACCGTATCGCCGGGTGATAGAGAGCAAGGTCACCGACGACATCGACTATCTCACGGCCGACGAGGAAGAGAACTACGTTATCGCGCAGGCCAATGAGACCTTTGACCAGGAGACTCGCCAGTTTGGCAAGCGCGACGGAAAAGGCAAGTTCATAAAGGCCACCAAGGTGCTCTGCCGTACGCGCGGTACCGATGGTGAGTTTGGTGAGCCGGACGAGGTCGCCCCGGAGCGCGTGCAGTACATGGATGTGTCGCCGCGCCAGATGGTTTCGGTGGCCACCGCCCTCATTCCCTTTTTGGAGCACGATGATGCCAACCGGGCACTCATGGGTTCCAACATGCAACGTCAGGCCGTTCCGCTGCTGCGTCCCGAGGCACCGCTGGTAGGCACCGGCATGGAGCATCGCTGCGCGGTGGACTCCGGCGAGATCATCCTGGCCGAGGAGTCCGGCACGGTGGAGTATGTGCAGACCAACCGGGTCATCGTGCGCGGCAAGAGTGGCACGCGTGAGTATGAACTGCCCAAGTTTCAGCGTTCAAACCAGAGCGGCTGCCTTAACCATAAGCCCCTGGTGCGTGCCGGACAGAAGATCGAGGCCGGCGAGGTCCTGGCCGACGGTCCGGCAACCAGCAGGGGCGAGCTGAGCCTCGGTCAGAACCTGCTCGTTGCCTATATGCCCTGGGAGGGCTTCAACTACGAGGATGCCATCATCCTCTCCGAGCGCGTCGTTACCGACGACCTGCTCACCTCCATCCATATCTCCGAGTACGAGATAGACGCCCGCGACACCAAACTGGGGCCCGAGGAAGTCACGCGTGAGATTCCCAACATCTCCGACGACATGCTCGGCAACCTGGATATGAACGGCGTCATTCGTATCGGTGCCGAGGTCTTTCCCGGCGACATCCTCGTGGGCAAGGTCACTCCCAAGGGTGAGACCGAGCTGACAGCCGAGGAACGCCTGCTGCGTGCCATCTTTGGCGAGAAGGCCCGCGATGTGCGCGACACCTCGCTCAAGATACCGCACGGTGCCGGAGGCCGCATCATCGACATCCAGACCTTCTCACGCGACGCCGGCGACGAACTGCCACCGGGCGTCAACGAGCTGGTGCGGGTCTATGTGGCCCAGAAGCGCAAGATCCAACAGGGTGACAAGCTGGCCGGACGCCACGGCAACAAGGGCGTCATCAGCGCCATCCTGCCGATAGAGGACATGCCCTATCTGGCCGACGGCACACCCATAGACATCATCCTCAACCCGCTCGGTGTACCGAGCCGTATGAATGTGGGGCAGCTCCTGGAGACTCACCTCGGCTGGGCCGCCCAGCATGGTTGGAGCGACGAGGACACGGACGAGCCGGTGTCCGGGCCCATTCACGTTGCCTCACCGGTGTTTGACGGTGCCTCCGAGGAGGAGATTTCCAACGCCATTGAGCGCGCCAATCTTAACCTCACCCTGCGTGTGCGCGAAAGCATGGGCGAACTCGCCCGCGATGAGTTCATCCCGCAGCTTTCGCGCGAGGGCAAGACCTGGCTCTACGACGGACGCACCGGCGAGAAGTTCCGCGAGCCGGTAACCGTGGGCCAGAACTACATCCTCAAGCTCAGCCACCTCGTAGACGACAAGATCCACGCGCGTTCCACGGGCCCCTACTCGCTTATCACGCAGCAGCCCCTGGGCGGAAAGTCCCAGTTTGGCGGCCAGCGTTTTGGCGAGATGGAGGTGTGGGCGCTCTATGCCTACGGTGCCAGCGCCGTGCTGGAAGAGATAATGACCATCAAGTCCGACGATACCGCCGGCCGCGTCAAGGCCTACGAGCACATCGTTAAGGGAGAGAATATCCCGTCGCCCGAGGTGCCGGAATCGTTTAAGGTGCTGGTCAAGGAGATGAAGAGCCTCTGTCTGGATGTTGAGCTCATCGGCGGACAGCGTGAAGAAACGCTCGAGGAGTTTGAGCTTGAGGACACCAAGGACCTCAGCTCGGTCTTTGACGATGGTATGTTTGGAGAGGCAGGCTCTGACGAGGACGCGCTCGATCTGATTGCGTCCGGTCTGGATGAGCTGACCTCCGGAGAGATCGGCGATCTTCTGGGTCTGGACGCTCTCGACGCCCTCGACAGCTTCGGCGGCGCGGACCAGGACAGTGCGGACGCAGACTCGGAGGGCATCTTTGCCTCAGGCACCGATTCTCTCGACTCAGACTCAGAGGTGGACCTCGATGCCCTGCTCAACGAACATGAACCCAAATCCGAAGGGGAGGAGTAAGCCATATGTCGGAATTTGAAGTACAGAACTTTGGACAATTCAAGATAGGCCTGGCCTCTGCGGAAAAGATCCGTTCCTGGAGCCGCGGCGAGGTCAAGAAGCCCGAGACCATCAACTACCGCACCCTCAAGCCCGAAAAGGACGGGCTCTTCTGCGAGAAGATTTTCGGCCCCACCAAAGATTGGGAATGTAACTGCGGCAAGTACAAGCGTATCCGCTTCAAGGGCATCGTCTGCGAGCGCTGTGGCGTTGAGGTCACCCGCGCCAAGGTGCGCCGTGAGCGTATGGGGCATATCGAGCTGGCCGCGCCCGTCAGCCATATCTGGTATTTCAAGGGCTCGCCCTCCCGGCTGGGCTACCTCCTGGATGTGCCGCTCAAAGACCTGGAAAAGGTGCTCTACTTTGCCTCATCCATCATCACCTATGTGGATACCGAGGCACGCGACGAGGACGCCAATGATCTTGCCGACGATCTGGCCGCCGATCTCGAAGAACTCGATGCCGAGCTTGATCGTGCCATAGAGGCCGTCAAGCGTCTGGGGGCAGCTCCGGCAAGCGACGATGAGTTTGCCGCTTCTGAGACCGAGGACAAGCACCTGAGCCCGGAGGAGATTGCCGAGGAAATCGCCGACCTGCGCGAGGAGTTTGCCGAGCGCAGGCAGCTGCGTACGGATGCCCACGACGTGTTCATGCGTATTGCCGCGCGCGACCTCATCGACGATGAGACCCTCTACCGGGAGCTCCGCCTCAACTACTCCCTCTACTTCAGGGGAGGCATGGGTGCCGAGTACGTGCGCGACCTGCTCATCAACCTTGACCTGGCTGCCACGGCGGAAGACCTGCGGGAGGCCATCGCCTCCGGCAAGGGCCAGCGCCGTGCCAAGGCCATCAAGCGCCTCAAGGTCGTGGACGCCTTTCTCAAGAGCGACAACAAGCCCCAGGACATGATCCTCGACGTTATCCCGGTTATCCCGCCCGACCTGCGCCCCATGGTGCAGCTGGACGGCGGCCGCTTTGCCACGCGCGACCTCAACGATCTCTACCGTCGCGTCATCAACCGCAACAACCGCCTCAAGCGCCTGCTTGACCAGGGCGCTCCGGAGATAATCGTCAACAACGAAAAGCGTATGCTGCAGGAGGCTGTGGACTCACTCTTTGACAACGGCCGCCGTGGCCGTGCCGTCACCGGACCGGGCAACCGCCCGCTCAAATCCATCAGCGACATGCTCAAAGGCAAGCAGGGCCGCTTTCGTCAGAACCTGCTGGGCAAGCGCGTGGACTATTCCGGCCGCTCGGTTATCGTCGTGGGCCCGCAGCTCCAACTGCATCAGTGCGGCCTGCCCAAGCAGATGGCACTCGAACTCTTCAAGCCCTTTGTCGTCAAACGCATGGTCGAGCTTGACCCCAACAAAAACCCCAAGGCCGCCAAGCGGGATATCGACCGAGGCATCTCGACCCTGGTCTGGGACATCCTGGAGGAGGTCGTCAAGGAACACCCGGTGCTGCTCAACCGTGCTCCCACCCTCCACCGTCTGGGTATCCAGGCCTTTGAGCCGGTGCTGGTGGAAGGCAAGGCCATCCGCCTGCACCCGCTCGTATGCACGGCCTTTAACGCCGACGTTGACGGTGATCAGATGGCGGTGCACGTGCCGCTCTCCACGAGGGCTCAGGCGGAGGTGCGCGTGCTGATGCTCTCTGCCAACAACATCAAGAGCCCGGCGCACGGACGGCCGCTGGCCGTGCCGACCCAGGACATGATCATCGGCCTCTACTATCTCACGGCTGCCCGCGATGGATTTGGCGGCGAAGGCCGGGTCTTCATGAGCTTTAAGGACGCGCTCAACGCCTACGACGCGGAGCGCGACCACACGCTGAGCCCCGACGTTGACCTCCAGGCCAAGATCCAGGTACGCCTCAAGCGCGACACGGCGGTACGGGAGTGGCGCTGGGTTGACAAGCGCACGGGCAAGCCGGTTGAGCCGGAGCGTTCTCAGGTCGTGCCCGCCAGCCCAGAGAGCCTCGAAGGCCTCAAGGCCTTCAAGGGCTATAACCCCGACCCTGCCAAGTCAAAAGTGGAAAAACGCATCGTGACCCTGCAATTCAAGGCAGGCGAGCGTATCGCTACCACCATAGGCCGCATCACCTTTAACGCGGTGCTGCCCGATGATCATCCCTATATCAATCACGAGATGAACAAGAAGGGCATTTCCAGCCTCGTGGAGGAGTGCTCCAACACCTACCCCGTGGTGCAGATGAGCCAGATACTCGACGGCCTCAAGGCCGCTGGGTTCCACTATGCCACGCGCGCAGGCGTCACCGTGAGCGTGTATGACGCCGTGGTGCCTCCGCAGAAGCAGGAGATTCTCGCGGCCGCCGACAAAAAGGTTGCCGCCATCGACGAGGATTACGAGAATGGCCTGATGACCGTGGACGAGCGCCACGAACAGGTCGTGGATGTGTGGAACGAAGCCAATGATGAGGTAGGGGAGGCCATGGCCGCCAACTTCGACCGCTTCAACCCTATCTACATGATGGCCTTCTCCGGCGCCCGCGGCGACATCAAGCAGATTCGCCAGCTGGCTGGTATGCGGGGCCTCATGAGCGACCCCAAGGGTGAGATCATCGACCGCCCCATCAAGGCAAACTTTCGCGAGGGGCTCAGCGTGCTCGAGTACTTCATCTCCACACACGGAGCCCGCAAGGGTCTGGCCGACACCGCCCTGCGTACCGCGGACTCAGGCTACCTCACCCGCCGTCTCGTGGATGTGGCGCAGGACGTTATCATCTCCGAACTGGACTGCGGCACCGATGTGGGCGTGGATTATCTGCTCACCAACAAGCAGGGCGAGGCCGATAGCAACCTCATAGGACGCATGGTTCTGGAACCTGCCGCCCACCCAGAGACCGGGGAGATCCTCATCGACGCCGACGAGTATTTTGCGCGTATCGCGGATGTACAGAAGCTCATCGACGCGGGGCTCACTTCCGTCAAGGTCCGTACCATCATGACCTGCCATTCGCATCGCGGTGTCTGCCAGAAGTGCTACGGATGGGACCTTGCCTCCAGCCGTCCAGTCAATATCGGCACCGCCGTGGGCATCATTGCCGCCCAATCCATTGGCGAGCCGGGCACACAGCTCACGATGCGCACCTTCCATACCGGCGGTGTGGCCGGCGAGGACATAACCCACGGCCTGCCCCGTGTTACCGAGCTCTTTGAGGCCCGCCGTCCCAAGGGTGAGGCCGTACTTGCCGAGATTTCCGGTGTGCTGCAGGTTTCCAAGGACAAGCTCCAACAGACGCTCGTCATCACCGACCAGGAAGGCAACATCAGAGAATACCCCATCAGCTCCCGCGTGCAGCTGTTAGCGGGCGTGGAGGACGGATCGCACGTAAGCATGGGGCAGCAACTCACCAAGGGCTCCATCAATCCGCACGACCTGCTGCGCCTCACCGATGCCCGCGAGACCCTGCGCTATATCGTTTCCCAGGTGCAGGATGTGTACGTCAACCAGGGCGTCAATATCAACGACAAGCACATCGAGGTCATCGCCCGGCAGATGCTGCGCAAGGTGGCCGTGCTTAATCCCGGCGACTCCGAGTATCTGCCCGGCAAGCAGGTGGATGCCTATGAGTTTGAGCGTGAGAGCGAACGCATCGCCCTTGAAGGCGGTGAGGTTCCCACGGGTCAGCAACTCTTGCTGGGCATCACCAAGGCCTCACTGGCCACCGACAGTTTCCTCTCCGCTGCCTCCTTTCAGGAGACCACCAAGGTGCTCACCGACGCGGCCATCGAGGGGCGTTCGGACGACCTCGTGGGGCTCAAGGAAAACGTCATCATCGGCAAACCTATCCCGGCCGGTACCGGTCTCAAGGCCTATCGCGAGATCGACCTCACCTATAAGGGTGAGCCGGTGCGCGGCGCACGCGGCAAGACCGATATTCTGCCCGACTGGGCCCCGGAGGAACTCAGAGAGCTGGAGAAGCTGCTGCCGCAGCCGCAGGACTGGAACTTTGACTCCGAGGACTACCATAACATGCCCATAGAACTGGCCAACTACCTCGGGAGCATCGGCCTCGGCAAGAAACTGCCGCCTATTCCGCTGGAAACAGCCAAGCTCTACCTGTTTGACGACCTGGGTGTCTCGCAGCGCTGGGCCAATAAGTTCAGCGAGGCCGGCATCGAGATGGTCGGCGACCTCATCAATAAGACCGAAGAAGAGCTGTTGCGCATCGAAGGCATCGGTTCCAAGGCCATCGAGGAGCTCAAGGCCGGGCTTGAGGAACGCGACCTCCTGTATCTCATTGAGCCGCCGCCCGACGATGAGTCCGATGTTTCACACCTCCTCGACGCGGTGTTCTCGCCGGACAATCCCGATCTGCTGATGAGTGGCGAAGTGCCCCTCAGCTACAGTGCCGACCCCTTTGACGATGAGCCCGAGAAGCTCATCATCCGTGGCAATGTCAATGACCCGGAAGAGCTCGACGAGTTGCTGGGTAAGATCGAGGACTTTTCGGCCATGGAGATAGAAAGCGACCCGATACTTGGCACCAACGACGAGAGTACGGCGTAATAAGCAGGGGCGGCCGCCTGGCTGCCCCTGATGCCTGTGCCCCCAAGGAGAGTCCCTATGAGGATAACGCGACGAACCGATTACGCAATCCACCTGATTGCCGATCTGTCTGATAACCCGGAGAAGCCTCTGGGTCTTCGCTCCCTCGCCGAGCGCCACGCCGTGAGCTACGCCTTTGCGCGCACGGTGCAGCAGGGTCTGCTCAAGGCCGGCATCATCACCAGCTCCCGCGGCATACACGGCGGCATCAGGTTGGCCCGTCCCCTGCAGGAGATAACGCTGCTGGAGGTGTTTGAGGCAGCGCAGGATCCGCTCGAAGTGGCCTTCTCTCCCAAGGATCCCTCCTGGTGCGGCTGCGAGAACAGCTGTGTGTCCGAGGACATCTGGCTTTCTACCCGGAGCGTACTGGGCAAGCATCTTTCAAGCATCCAACTGCACCGTATCATCAGGCCACGGTAGCAAGGGAAGCGATGACAACGCGTTTGAGCACCGTATCCTCTGGCGAGCGAAAGGAACAGCGCATGACCAACAGCCATACTGCGAGTGCCGCGGCGCTTGACGAGTCCAACGATCTGGACAAGATCGTCCTCTATGCATTGGACGAGGCCATGGAAAAACTCGAGCAGAACGGCGAGCTGGAGCCCTTTACCGTCATCCTGCATGGGGGCAATCTCCATGTCGAGAGCCATTCCGGGGAGGATGCGGTGGAATGCTTTAACGCCGCCTCCACAGCCCTCCAGCTGCTTGCGCACGTCATGGATGCCTATGTCTTTGCCTATGACGGCTACATCAACACCGATACTGACACCCGGGATGCCATCATCGTCGAGCGAGGTAAGCCGGGCCAGACCGAGGCCGAAGCCTATGCCATCCTCTACACGCTCGACGAAGGCGACGACGGAGTGCTGAGCTTTGAAGAAGGCATCTACGATCTGGGGCCCGCCCCCTCGATGTTAGAGGGCGCACCGGCCACGAGCGATGATCTGGAAATGTTCTAGGGGTGGCAGGTCCCGGCACCATACAGCAGGCCTCCCCGCCGCCCAGTGCGCTGGAACTGCTGATGATTCCCGGTGCAAAGCCGTCCATCAAGGCAAACTATGCGAGCCTGGTGGAGCGGGCTCGGGATTTTACCCTGGCAAGCGTAGAGCCGGAGTTCGTCATCCTGGACACCGAAACCACCGGTTTTGACGCCAGGGCCGATGCCTTAACAGAGGTTGCGGCGGCCATCGTCTGTGGCAGTACGACCCTCGATACCTTCTCCACCTTTGTTAATCCCGGCCGTCCTGTTCCCCCTCACATTACCGAGCTTACGGGTATATCCGATGCTGATGTGGCCGACGCGCCCTCGGCGGATGAGGTGATGCGCAATCTCAGGGTCTTCTGCGGCGAGCGCCCGATAGTTGCCCACAATGCCAATTTTGACCAGGCTTTTATCCAGGCAAACTACCAGAGAATGCTGGACAGGGGCCCTGAGCCAGACAATCCGTTGCACAGCGCCCAGACCCAGTCAGGCACGGCCGTCGTTGGTTCTGATACCGGCACAGCCACTGAGCTGGAGGCCCTGCCCGAGGCCCTGCAGCAAGACCTCGAGGATGAGGCCGCCCCGCTGCTCTCCTCAAAACCCTGGATAGACAGCGTGGAGCTGGCCCGCATTGCCCTGCCGCTGCTTCGCGAGTACAACCTTGAGGCTTTGAGCGCCGTCTTTGCACCCGACAGCCGCTCGACCCACCGCGCAATCGATGATGTCCTGGCCCTGGCCAGGGTCTGGCGGGTCATCCTCGTGGCCTTAAGCGACCTGCCAGCCGGGCTCTGCGGCTCTCTCGCGGAGAGATTCTCCGAGCAGGAGTGGGCGAGCAGCCCCGTGCTGCAACTCATTGCCGAGCATCAGAAGGCCGGGCTTGCCACCTCCGCTAGCCCTGCCGCTTCTGACACTTCGATCACCCCTTCTGTCTCCGCCGCATCCTGCACTTTGGCTCCCCTTGATTCCTCCGATGGTCTTGTTGCCTCCGACACCCCGGCTGTTTCGGCAAACTCGACTACCAAAACCTCCGGCCCCAGCTTTGACATCTTCGCCGTGCGAGAACAGCTCACCCGGCATCTCCGGGAGCAACAGAAAGTTGACGCGGCAGAGCTGGAGGGCGGTATTGCCACGCTCACTCCGGTCGAGGCCGGTGAGTTGGCAGAGGAGTATACGGCCTCCGGCCTGCTTGGCATGATGTATCCGGAGTATGAGACCCGCCTTGAACAGCTCTCTATGGCCGAGGCGGTGGCCGAGGCGTTCAATACGGCGGGCTTTGCCGCCATAGAAGCTGGCACGGGCGGGGGTAAGTCCATGGCCTACCTGCTGCCTGCGGCACTCTTTGCCAAGCGCAACGGCCTGAGCTGCGGCATTGCCACCAAGTCAAACGCCCTGCTCGACCAGCTCATGTATCACGAGCTTCCCCGTCTCAACTGTGCCCTTGAGGCCCAGGGTGCCGGGGGTCTGGAATACCTCTCTCTCAAAGGATATGAACACTATCCCTGTCTCCGCAAACTGCTTGCGGCGCCTGCGACAAACAAACACTACAAGGGACGTCCCGCACTGACGGCTCAGCTTCTCAGCTATGCGTGCCAGTCGGTCTCGGGGGACCTTGACGCGCTCAGGGTGTGGCGTGGGGATGTGCCGCGTTTTGAGTACCTGGCCTCGGCAGAGGACTGCCTGGGCTACCGCTGCCGGTACTACCAGTGCTGCCTCCTGCACAGCATGCGCAGACAGGCAAAGAACGCCGACATCGTCGTGACCAACCACTCCCTGCTCTTCTGCGATGTGATGTGCGGCGGCACGCTGCTGCCTCCCGTGCGCCACTGGATTATCGATGAGGCACATGGCACCGAGGATGAAGCGCGCCGGCAGCTCAGCAACGAGCTTGATGCTCGAACGCTCACTGAGGCCCTCAGGGCACTCACCAGGGGTGGCGGCCTGTTGGAGAGTATCCGCACCAAGGCTGCCTCCAACGATGAGGGTCGGGTGGTGTTGGGCCTGGCCACCAAGCTCGGCACCACCGCTGGCCCGGTTGACGCCCTGGCCTCGACCTTTTTCTCCGCTGTGGCCGATCTTGCGGCCCTCGGTGAGAAGAGCGACTACAACCAGATGGAGATCTGGCTCAACGAACGCGCGCGCGCGAGTGTCCCGTGGGGCCAGGTAGCCTCCACCGGCAGCACGCTTGGCACCCATATGGAGGCATTGGCAAAGCAGCTCAAAGACCTCATATCGGCCCTGAGCGAGCTCCCGGAGTTTGCACAGCTGCAAAGCACCCTGGCCGGCCACACGATGGTGGTATCCTCCGCTCTGGGCACGCTCCGCCTTATACTCGACGGCACCAACGCAAGCTATGTCTATTCGGCCCTGCTCGACAAACGCAGCCACCTTAACGCCAATAAGCTGGTGGCCTCGTACTATGCCGTCGGGGAGGTACTGGCCGAGGAGTTTTATCCCCAGCAACTCAGTGTCGTCTACACCTCGGCCACCATTGCGCTCGGCGGCTCGGGCAGGCAAGGCGCGGGCAGACAGCCTGCGGGCAGGCGGGCCGTGGTGGGGGAGCTTACGGAGTTTGCCGAGTTTGGCGAGGGCCGAGTCAGGCGAGGCGAGCGTGTAGAAGTTACAGAAGCTTTTGAGTTTAACGAGGAGCCGCCGGAGGAACCCCAAGCTGCCGACTTTGGGTATTTCAAACGGGGGGTCGGGCTGGATCTGCTGGACACAGGGCGTGTCAGCACCCTCAAACTCGACTCAAGCTACGACTTTGATACCAATATGACGGTGTTTGTGCCTACCAACATGCTGGCACCCAACGACTACGGCAGACGCGCAGAGTATCTCGGCCAGTTGGACGATCTGCTCTTTGCCACGCACAAGGCCATGGGCGGGAGTGTGCTCACCCTCTTTACCAACCGGCGCGAGATGGAGGAGGCCTTTGAACGCCTGCGCCCCGCCTTTGAGGCCAACGGACTTGACGTGGTGTGTCAGTTTGCCCGCACCTCACGCACGCGCCTGCGCGAGAGCTTCATTCAGGACAAGGCGCTCTCACTCTTTGCGCTACGGTCGTTCTGGGAGGGCTTTGACGCCCCCGGCGATACCCTGCGCTGCGTTATCATCCCCAAGCTGGCCTTTGGCAGGCCCAACGACCCGCTGCAACAGGAACGAAGCCGACGGGAAAAGGGTGCCTGGAGCCGCTACGTCCTGCCGGAGGCCGTCATCAGCCTCAAGCAGGCAGCGGGGCGCCTCATCCGCTCCAGCAGCGATTCCGGCTTTCTGGTACTCGCCGACGCGCGCCTCGTAACCAAGTTCTACGGCAGGGAGTTTTTGGCTGCGCTGCCTTCGCAGAACATACACTACCTCTCCATAAAGGCCCTGGCCGCGCATATGCGTGCCGCCACTGAGCAGGAGAGGGAAGAGGAGGAGGACCTCATATGAACATCCACGCAGGAGAGCAGTGCAGGTACAGACAAAAGAGGGAGGCCCTATGAATATCCTGGTTTTGGGAAGCGGCGGGCGTGAACACGCCATCGTGTGCTCGCTCGCAGACTCACCGCGCGCAGAGCGCATCTTTGTGGCACCCGGCAACGGGGGCAGTGCACCGGGTGTGGTCAGGGCGGAGCTTGACCAGATGGACGGCGCGGCCGTCGTGGCCTTTGCCGAGGCCAACGAGGTAGGTCTCGTGGTCATCGGGCCGGAGGCACCCCTGGTGGCCGGTGTCGCTGATGCCGTGCGGGCCGCAGATATACCCTGTTTTGGGCCGGGCGCGGCCGGAGCGCTCATCGAGGGCTCCAAGCAGTTCTCCAAAGATCTCATGCTAAAGTACGAGATACCCACGGCGGAATATGCCGTGTTTGAGGACGAAGCCTCCGCGCTGGCCTATCTCGCACGCCACCCGGCGCCCATCGTTGTCAAGGCCAACGGGCTCGCGGCAGGCAAGGGCGTCACGGTGGCCGAGACCAACGATGAGGCCGTAGAAGCCGTGCGCGCCTGCTTTGGAGGACGCTTCGGCAGTGCCGGAGCCAAGGTGATCATCGAGGAGTATATGACGGGCCCCGAGTGCTCGCTCCTGGCCTTTGTAGACGGCAGGCACATGCTCCCCATGGTGCCGGCGCAGGACCACAAGCGTGCCCTGGAGGGTGACAAAGGCCCTAACACCGGTGGCATGGGTGTGTACTCGCCCGTGCCTATCGTCTCCGAGCTGGAGCTCGGAGAGATGATTGCCCTCATGCAAAAGACCGTCGATGCGCTGATAAGCGAGGGTATCGACTATAAGGGTGTGCTCTACGGAGGCTTCATGCTCACCTCCACGGGCCCACGGGTGCTGGAGTTCAATGCCCGCTTTGGCGACCCGGAGACCCAGGTAGTGCTGCCGCTCCTCACGAGCGACCTCGTTACCGTCATGCTTGCCTGCTCAAAGGGGGAGCTCGACCAGTGCGAACTCCAGTGGCATGATAGATGGGCGGCCAGTGTGGTCCTGGCGAGTGCCAGCTATCCGGAGAGCTACGAGACCGGCAAGCCCATAACAGGCATAGAGGCCGCCGAGGCGTTGGAGAACGTCACGGTCTTTCACGCCGGTACCAGACGCGATGTCAGCGGTGCGGTGCTCACGAACGGCGGAAGGGTGCTTAACGTCACAGCCCTGGGCAGTTCCTTCCAAGATGCTCGCGAGCAGGCGTATCGGGCCGTAGACCTCATAGACTTTGAGGGCAAGATCTATCGACGTGACATTGGCGAGCGGGCACTGAGGGGCCGTAACGCCTGGGAGTAAAGGAGAATACCGTGGAGGATACACTCGTGCTACCGATTCAACAACGGGTTCTGGAAGCTACCGAAGCGGTGCGGAGCGCCTGGCAGGAGAGCGATGACAACGCCAGCGAGGCACCGGAAGTCATCATCACCACTGGCTCCGGCCTGGGTGCCCTCACCTCCCTGGTCTCGCCGGCGTGCTTTGAGATGAGCTACGCAGACATCCCCCATCTGCCGGCATCAAAGGTCATCGGGCACGCCGGCCGCCTTATAACAGGACGTCTCGGGGCCGATGGCAGAAAGGCGGTGGTGCTCGACGGCCGCGTGCATGGCTACGAGGGGCATGACCCGCTCACGCAGGTGCTGCCCTTTCTCATTGCCCACGAACTCTGTGGTGGCGGCGCGCGCCTGGCAGTCTTTACCAATGCCGCCGGGGGAATTAACGAATACTTCCACGTGGGGGAGCTCATGCTCATTGCCGACCACATCAACTTCACCGGGCAGACCCTCGTCGAGTTCAACGAGGAATCCGACTTTGGTGGCCGCAATCTGGATATGACCTTTGCCTACACGCCGGCGCTCCGACGCAGGCTTGAGGCTCTTGCGCATGAACGCGACATCAAGCTGCATCAGGGTGTCTATATCGCCGTCAAGGGAGCGATGTTTGAGACCCCAGCGGAGATAGTGGCCTTTCGCCGTTGGGGTGCAGACGCCGTTGGCATGTCCACGGTACACGAAGTATGCGCCGCAAGCCGACTGGGCATGGACGTTGTGGGCATCTCGGTCATCACTAATAGGGCGGCGGGCATAGAAGCAAAGGTGCTGACCCATCAGGAGGTGCTGGAAAACACCGCAAAGGCTTCAAGCAACCTCAGCACCCTCATCGGCAGTCTGCTCCAGGAACTGTAAGCATCTGAGAGAAATGCAGCAGAGATTTTCCGTTTTGTCACCCTCATGAGGACACTGACCCTGTACAATGGTCAGAACAGCTGAGGACAGCCCTGTCCTCTCTTGATGCGCACCACCAAAGCGAGAGGAGAACTTCTATGAGTGAAGAACTCGATTTACTTATCCGTGAGGCCGACAGGAAGAAGGCCCAATTTGCACAGAAATCGCTCGCTCCCGATGCCTATGATGCCTATCAGGAGCGTTTTTTGTTTGCCGACCTCTATAACTCGCTCGCCATCGAGGGCAATGAGCTCAGCCAGCAGGAGATAGAGGACATTCTCATCAATGACACGGTCGTTTCCCATAAGTCGCTCAGCGACCACATTGACGTGGTGGGTTACCGTGATGCCGTACTGCTCAGTCGCGATTACGTCGCCTACAACACCCGTATCACCGAGCATGAGATCCGCAAGCTCCACTACAAGCTGCTCATCGCCCACCAACAGGTCAGCGGGGAGTATCGCAACTACAATATGATGATTCGCGGGCATCGCCCCACCTCATACGAGAAGGTGCCCTATAAGATGGTGCAGCTCACCGAGCGCGTCCATACCCTGGAAGACGAGCACCCCATAGAGGCCATCGCCTTCTTTCACCTGCGCCTGGAAAAGATCCACCCCTTTGGGGACGGAAACGGCAGGGTGGGGCGCGTCCTCGTCAACACCATGCTGGCTCAGAACGAGTACCCTCCGGTCATTTTTGCCGTTGATGAGAAGGAGGCCTACTACAAGGCGCTTGAAGCCTACGACGGCCTGCAGGGCAATCCCCAGATCGAGCCGATGCAGATATATCTGGCCAAGCTGGTCATACGGCAGCTGGACGCACTGCTTGCGCTCGCCTGAACCCTCTGACCTTCCGGGCCCCTGAGTCTTGAAACGCAGTTGAGCATGAAGATTATTATTTCGCCAGACCCCATATTGCGCAGAAAATGCGAGCCTGTTGCCGCAGAGGAACTTCCTCAGATGGCAAAGCTCGCTAAAAAGATGGCCAGGCTCATGTACAAGGCGGATGGCTGCGGGTTGGCGGCACCACAGGTAGGCACGCCCAAACAGCTTATCGTGCTGGATACCGTGCTGCCCGAGGAGGGCAAGGAGCGTGTCCAGGATCCGCTCATTATCCTTAATCCGCGCATCGTTGAGCTCGGAGACACAACAGAAAGTGAGGGGGAGGGCTGCCTCTCCATCCCCGGCATAACCATCGACATCGAGCGGCCGACCTCCGTTACGGTTGAGGCCCTGGACTTGGACGGCAATGAGATCGAGATTACCGCTGAGGGCTTTGACGCCCGGGCCCTGCAGCATGAACTGGACCATCTCGAAGGCATTACGATGTTCGAGCACCTTGACGCCATCACCTGCGCAACCAAGCTCCAGGAGTTTGCCGAGGCCAAGGCCGCAGGCGCCAGGCCGGGGGACACCTCCGTTGGCACGTCAAAAGACAACGCGGGTGGCAAGCCGAGAGGCGATGTGGGTGGTAAGGCAAAAGGGAGCCCCGGAGCCAGGTCAAAAGACGACGCGGGCGCCAGGTCAAAAGACGACCCAGGTGCCAGGCCGAAAGGCAGCTCCAAGACCAAACGGAAGGGCAGCGTTACAACCCGGCGAGGAGGCAGCGCTGCCTCCCCTGCAGGTCAGTAAAGGACCCAGCGTGCACATCATTTTCATGGGAACACCGACCTTTGCCCTTCCTGCCCTCGACGCACTGGCGGCGGAGCATACGGTCTGTGCGGTGTTCACCCGACCCGACGCGGTCTCGCATCGCGGGAAGAGGCTCCTGCCCTCACTGGTCAAGGCGCGCGCGGAGGAGCTGGGCATACCGGTCTCTACGCCTCAGGGCTTCTATGCAAGCCTCGGGCCCTGCGAGCCGCTGCTCGACACCCAGGGTACGCGTGTCGTGGACGCGAGTATCATCGCAGATCTGGAAAAGTATACTCCCGACCTCATCGTCGTAGTGGCCTACGGCATGCTGTTGCCCGCTGAGATCCTCGCTGTGCCGGCGTGGGGCTGCCTCAACCTCCATGCCTCACTGCTGCCACGCTGGCGGGGGGCTGCTCCCATCCAACGGGCGCTTCTTGCCGGTGATGAGCAGCTGGGCGTGAGCGTCATGCGCATGGACGCAGGTCTCGACACCGGCCCCTACTGCCTTCAGGCTGCGACGTCTGCATCGGGCAAGACCTACCAGGAACTGATTGTTGAGATGGGAGTGATGGGGGCCGAGCTGCTGGTGCCCAATCTGGAGGACATTGTCGCGGGCAGGGTAACGTGGACACAGCAGGATGAGGCTCTCGTGACCTATGCGGATAAGGTGGCCAAGGGCAGCATCAACCTTGACCCGCAGCTGACGGTGACCGAGAACTATAATCGCGTGCGCGCCAGCAGCCATCATGCCCGCTGCAGGACGACGCTTTTTGGCAGGCCGGTGATGGTGCTTGACGCCCGTCCCGCGCACGACCTGAGCGACGAGGGTGTATATTATGGCTGTGCCGACGGACTGTTGGAGATTCTCCTGCTCAAACCAGACGGAAGCCGCGAGATGACCGGAGCGGCATTCCGGGCCGGATTGCGCTAGTGCTCTGTTAAGTCCAAAACTGCCGTTAGATGCTTAGCTCATTTTTCGTAGTGCAAGGCGGACGAAGGAGCCCTACTAGCGGTAATGCGACTGAGGACAACGCAGCAATGTGGAAAATGAGTAAGCAGATAATGGTAGTTTTGGGCTTAACGGAGCACCAAAGCAAAAGATTGTGAGGAACTATGAATACCGCACTCACCATGCACGTATTGGACGTTGCCGAACAGGCGGCCATTGCCGCAGCAGAGTGGAACGGCCGAGGCGATAAGGTGGCTGCCGACGCGGCCGCCACCGAGGCCATGCGGGAGGCATTCAACGATATCGCCTTCTCCGGACGCATCGTCATAGGAGAGGGTGAGCGTGACGAGGCACCCATGCTCTACATCGGCGAGGAGCTGGGACTGGGCGGCGAGGCCGTTGACATTGCCGTAGATCCGCTGGAGGGCACTAACCTCTGCGCCATGAACCGGCCCAACGCCCTTGCTACCATCGCCATCGCTCCCAGGGGGACGCTGCTCTTTGCCCCCGATACCTATATGTGGAAGGTCGCCGCCGGCCCCGCCTGCATAGGGCGCGTGCACATCGACGCTCCTCCTGCCGAGAACGTGTCCGCCGTGGCAGCATGCCTGGACAAGCCGGTGAGCGAGGTCAATGTCTGCATCCTGCTCCGCGACCGACACCAGGAGCTCATCCAGGCGGTGCGCGCAACCGGTGCTCGCGTACGCCTCATTGACGACGGCGACGTGTTTGGGGCCATAGCCTCTGCTGTGCCGGACACCGGCATCGATCTCTATCTGGGGAGCGGCGGCTCCCCCGAAGGCGTGCTCGCGGCGGCGGGCCTCAAGGCAATAGGCGGTGTGTTCATGGGCCGCCTGGACTTCAGTCTCGACCCTCACGGCGCAGAAAAGCGCGCGCGCGCGCTCAAGACCGCCACGGTGGACATCGACGCCCCCCTTACCCTGGACTTCCTGGTCTCCAGCGACGACGCGGCCTTTATTGCCACCGGAGTCACCCCCGGCGAGATGCTCGGCGGAGTAAGTAGCTCCGGCGGCTCTGTTACGACCCACTCCCTCATCATGAACTCCGCAGACAAAACGGTCCGCTTCATCACCACTACAAGAAGAGGCGAGCACGGGACGATACATTTCTAAGCTGCAGCCTGCACTACCGTCAGAAAGACAGAATCAGTACTCTTGCA
>JAIRZP010000162.1 GCA_031267175.1 Coriobacteriales bacterium
GCGCCTTCTTTACCGCGTAGAAGGAGGCACGGTGGGGGCACCCGGCGCACAGCACCGGCGGACGCGGCACCAGCAACTCATCCAGGGTAGGAGTCTGAGTGCGCTCGCCGGAGTGCAAAAGTGCAGGGGAGGGAGGAGGGCTGAGAGCCGGGCTTTCGGCAGCTGGGGTCTCAAGTGGCGAGCAGCCAGCAATCAAGTCATCGAGAGCTGAATCGTTGGCAGAGGATCCGCCAACAGGAGCCTCGCCCACAGCCGGTTCGCCGATAGCTGCCTCTTCAAGGAATGGCCGGAGGCTCGCGGTGATGCTTCCCACGCTATTCTCGCCAGCAAGGGCAGTGTTGCCGGTGAGCTTGCCGTATATACACGTTCCAAGCTGTCTGCTACCGGCTACGCGCAGAAGTTCGCGTTCTATGGTGGGCTCCAGTTCCTCAAAGACGAGGATCCTGCCATGCGAGGCCAGAAACTCAGCGGCAAGCCCGTCGTTGAAGGGAAAGGGTGCCCCTATTTTTAACAGTTCGAAGCTGCCCGCGAGGCCTGAGTCCTCAAGCGCGTCGAGCAGGTAGGCCCAGGAAATGCCACTGGCCACCAGACCGATCTCGCTGGGGGCGGACCGCCCGGGCATTGCAGCAGGCACGCTGGCGGCAGGCGAAGCAGCTGTGTTGTCAAGGGCTGACACGGCCGCGGGAGCAAGAGCAGGCATTGCAGCAGGTACCACATAATTGAGGGCGGCAAACTCCGGGTCGGCAAGGAGGCCCGCAAACCGTTCGGGCAAAGAGGCGTGCGCCGTGTAGGCCAGAGAGGGGAAGATGACCCACCGAGGGTCGCGCTTGAAGCCCTCTATCGGGTGAGGCACATAGGAATCGAGGACGGGCACCGCCGCACTACCGTGACAGACTCGCGTGGTGGCCCGCACGATGACCGGCGTGCCGTGGCGCTCAGAGAGCGCAAAGGCGAGCGGCATCATGCCGTGCAATTCTTCGGGAGAGGCAGCGTCAAGCACCGGCACCTTGGCAAACTGCGCAAACTGACGGGTGTCCTGCTCGGTCTGGGAGGAGAGCGGGCCGGGATCGTCTGCCACATAGAGCACGAGGCCGCCCTTGACGCCGAGGTACGCAATGGTGAGGAGGGGATCGGCGGCAACGTTGAGCCCCACCTGCTTCATGGTCACGAGCGCCCGCGCCCCGCTGAGCGAGGCACCAAAGGCTACTTCCAGCGCAACCTTCTCGTTGACCGACCACTCCACGTGGGGCGCGTCTGCTGCGGCGATACTCCCGTCTGCCACCCCGTGCCTGACAAAGGCGGCAGCGGTCTCGAGGAGTTCGGTAGAAGGAGTGCCCGGATAGCCACAGATACAATTAACACCGGCTGCCAGCGCACCCTGCGCGGCCGCGGCATTGCCCATTAACAGTCTCGTATCCATACGGATCAGTATAGCAGTTACCCAGGGAGAGAAGCTGATTGGCGCACCAAAAGGAAAGGAGCCCTGCGGCCCCTTTCCAATAAAACAGCAAAATCAGCAGGTATGAGGGCGTTCAGCCCTGCGACCTGTTCGCGGTCTATCCAACCGAGACGAGTTCCACGGTAAACAGGAGTGTGGAGTTGGCGGGTATCCGGTCACGCTCGGTGGCCCCATAGCCCAGTTCAGGCGGAATGGTCAGGCTGCGGGTGCCGCCCACCTTCATGCCTACGACGCCGGCGTCCCAACCATCGATGACGTTGCCGAGGCCCAGCGTAAACGAGAAGGGCTCGTCGCCTTCAACGTTGCTGTCAAAGACCGTGCCGTCCTCAAGCGTGCCGGTGTAGTGGACCTGCACCGTAGAACCGGGGAGCGCCTCTTCGCCTTCGCCCACCACATCATCAACGATGACCAGGCCCTGGGCCAGGGCAGACTCAACGCCTTCGGGAGAACTGTAGTCGGTGGAGATCTCGTTGGGGTCTGCGGCAGGGTCGGTCTCGGCAGTCTCAGCCAGGCTCATGTCAACGTTGTAGGGCACATCCTCAGGCATGTCATTGACGACGATGTCCGCATTGTCAACGAGTTCTGTCTGCCATTCCTGAAACGCGATGCCCTTGTTGGCTTCTGACCATTTTTCCTTGAACTGGGTGAGGGTGTCTTCGGGGATAGCGCTCAAATCGACATCTTCAGCAAGCACGGTGACGGGCTCCTCGGCAACCGGCTCTTCGATAAGGGTCTCCTCGGTAACAACTCCATCTTCTTGAACTACAGCGGTTTCTTCACCTTCGGGTGTCTCAGCTGCGGCATCCTCGGTGGCTGCGGTGTCTTCGGGGGTCTCCGTAGCAGGAGGCTCTTCCTCAGCAGTCGCGTTCTGGGCCTCCAGAGCAGGCAGCGTGTAGCCCTCTACCGCCGTGGGGTTCTGTGCGATGAAGTCAATGAGCTCCTCGTCAGTAGGCTCAACGGTGTAGGCCTCGTAGAGCTGGTTGGAGAGATCGCTCGCTACCAGCATATCGCGATAGGCCTGCTCATCCTTATAGTCGTACTGCTGCAGGGTAGCAACCCATGCGTCGTCATCGGCGGCGCCGACTGTTTCCTTGGTCTGTGCAACCGTCTCGTCAATCGAGGCCTCATCGACGGTATAGCCCTGTGCCTCGGCCTCCTGTATGAGGACAATCTGCTGAGCCTTCTCGTCAATGATCCGCTGACGTAGCGTCTCCGGCGTGAGATCGCTCGCCGCAAGCGCCTGCGCCCATGCGGTAGGATCGCTGTACTCCTCGCTCCGCGAGCGCGTACTCTCAATGGAGTCGGTGATGTCCTGCTCCAGTATCTCCGTACCGTTAACCGTTGCGGCAACCTGTGGTGAGCTGGTGCTTTGGCACGCGGTAAACGCAAACAAGCCTGCTATAAGTGCAAGGCCGAGTGCGGCAACGAGTAACAATCTGGTCTTCTTCATGGTTCCTACGCTCCCTTTCCTGTTTGCCAGGAATCCCTGGCACAGCTTCAGATAATCTGACAGACGAATAAACAAGATTGTATTTTGGCACAAAGCGACACGAAATAAAAGCAAAATGGAAGAAGATTCGGGTACTGATACCAGCAGGTAACATTCTTTCAGGCTCTTTTAAGCCAACACTGGTGTCGCAGGGTTACGATTTGCATACCGCTCTGGTGGGGGAGACCGCGTGGGATGGTAAAATAGGGCAACAGCTCATCAGGCCTAAGGAGGGATCTTGAACACTGCCGAGAATGCTGCTGAGATCCGCATGGCTGAGATAGACGATGCTCGTCGCGTGCTCGCTATCTATACTCCCTATGTTACCGAGACGGCCCTGACCCTCACCTCGACCATACCCAGTACCGAGCAGGTCGTCCAGACCATGCTGGATGTCAAGAAGCGCTTCCCCTACCTGGTCTGCCGCATCAACGGAAACGTTGTGGGCTTTGCCTATGCGTCGCGGCAGCACCCGCATGAGGCGCACAGCTGGAACGCCGAACTCTCCATCTTCATTGACCCGGAGTTCCAGGGCAGGGGCATCGCCACGGCGCTCTACACGGCGCTCTTTCAGATACTCAAGCTGCAGGGCTACTGCAACCTCTACGCCGTCATCACCATTCCCAACAAGCCCAGCGTGGCCCTGCACCGCCACTTTGGCTTCAAGGAGCTGGTGGTGATGGAAAGGAGCGGATTCAAGCTTAACCGATGGCATGACATTCTCTGGATGGAAATGAAGATTCCCGGCTGCCACGATCCTGCCGAGCACGGCTTGCCGCTGCCTCTGAACCAGCTCAACAACAATGAGCTCTGCACCATCCTCGCCATGTCAACGGCACTCCTGAATGGTGCCCAGCAGAAGACGGCGCGGTAGGCCTGTAATGCTGCGGTCTATAACCGGGCAGCCCGCCACGCTGCCTCGGGGAGAAAAGCGCCCACTATGAACAAACAGCGCTGTCTGGTTGCCATGAGCGGGGGAGTGGACAGTTCGGTTGCTGCCGCGCTCATGCAACAGGCCGGTTATGACTGCGTGGGCGTTACCATGAAGCTGTTTCCGTGTCCGTGTTTTGATGAGGCAGCTCTGCAGAAGGGCTTTGCCTGTGGCTGCCCGGCTCATGCCTGCGATGTCCTCGACGCGGTGCAGATCTGTGAGCGGCTTGGGATACCCCACCATATCCTCAGACTTGAGGACGAGTTTGAGGCCCGGGTCATCGCGCCTTTTGTCGCAGCCTATGTGGCCGGCTCCACGCCCAACCCCTGTGTCATCTGCAACCGCTACCTCAAGTTTGCCGCGCTGCTCGCCTGGGCGCACGGGGAGGGGATACACTGCCTCGCCACCGGCCACTACGCGCGCATCAGCGAGGGCAGGCTGTTCAAGGCGAGAAACACGCGGAAGGACCAGAGCTATGTGCTCTACACGCTGAGCAGCGAGCAGCTGCGGCAGCTGCGTTTTCCTCTGGGGGAATACAGCAAGGACGAGGTACGCCGGCTCGCGACAGAGTTGGGGTTTTCCGTTGCGGAGAAGGAGGAAAGCCAGGACATCTGCTTTGTGCCTGGGGGCGACTACGCGGAGTTCATTGAGACCTACCTCCGGCTCAGAGGGCGTGAGCTGCCTGGGCCGGGCAGCATCGTCACCACCGACGGAACGGTGGTCGGCACCCATAAGGGGGTCCATCATTACACGGTTGGACAGCGGCGTGGCCTGGGCATTTCCGGACCCGAACCGTTCTACGTGCTGGACATCGACGCGCCCCGTGCAACCGTGCGTGTGGGGACCGCG
>JAIRZP010000164.1 GCA_031267175.1 Coriobacteriales bacterium
GCTCCGGGCAAAATCGTACCCATCTCCAGGGGAAGGGTGGAGCGTAGCATGCGTGAGAAAAGCGTGCGTGCAGAGGCCCCGCTCTCCATGGCCAGCCTGCGCCGCAACCGGGTGCGCAAGACGGGATCCGGAGGCAGATCGGCATGAGCTTTGTGATCACCGCCGGTGGTACGGGAGGCCATGTCTCCCCTGCTCTGGCCGTTGCGGCAGAGCTGCAAAAGCTCGGCAAGCACGTCGTCTTTGCAGGGAGCACCGGCGGCATGGAGGAGCGTCTGGCACGCGAGGCAGGGCTCGAATATCAGGCCTTTTCCGCCCGCGGATTCAACCGTCAGCGGCCCTGGACCCTGCTCAGCTCGGGAGCTGTGCTGGCCCGGTCTACGGGCAGGGCATGCCGGTGGCTCTGCGAAGTGCAAGCCCGTGTGGTGGGTGCCTTTGGAGGCTATGTCTCCGTGCCGGTTGGGCGAGCCGCCGTGCGCGAAGGCGTGCCACTGCTCATCCATGAGCAGAACTCCCATATGGGCTGGGCCAACCGGCACCTGAGCAAACACGCCGATGTCATCGCCCTCACCTATGAGGCAGCGGCCGATGCCCTGGATGCCAGCGCCAGAGAGCGCGTAGAGCTCACCGGCAATCCCGTGCGCCCGGAGTTTGCCGCGCTGGCCGACGCAAAGCATACCACCCGTTTGCGCCATAACTTCAGGCAGGAGTTGGGTATTGAGCACGGGGACCTGGTACTCCTGGTGTTTGGCGGCTCGCAGGGTGCCCGACATATCAACAGGGCCGTGGTACGGCATGCCACTGCACTGCTCCAGCGACCGGCGCTCACCGTGTTGCACCTGACGGGACCCAAGGAATACCAGAGCGTTGCGGCGGCGCTCGCCCAGGAGTTTGGAGGGAGTATTCCCCAAGCGTGGCAGCTCATGGACTACTGCGACAGGATGCCCGAGGCCTTTGCGGCCGCAGACCTCGTGCTCTGCCGGGCCGGGGCGTCATCCCTCGCAGAGGTATCGGCCGCCGGGAGGCCGGCACTGCTCGTTCCCTATCCCTATGCCACGGCAGACCATCAACGCAAGAACGCCGAGTCACTCGTCGCGGCGGGGGCGGCGCAGAGGGTGCTGGACGCGGAGCTGGACGGCCCGCGGTTCTCAGAAGTCCTCTTCACGCTGCTCGACAACGCCGAGACGCGCGCCCGCATGCTTACGGCAGCCGCAGAGCTGAGCGAAGCAGGCGCAGCCAGGCGCGTGGCCGAGCTGCTGGTGGGTATTGCAAGATAACTGTTCTCTATCGCCTTTCGTTCTCTCTCCCCTCAACACACGAGAGCGCCACTGCCTTAACACTCCAGGCATTGGCAATCGCACGTGCCAGCTAACCAACCGGAGTCGACAGCACGTCATCTATGGACTTTCCTAACCCTTTCTTGAAGGCAACCAAAACTGTGCTCAGATTCTGGTCTTTACAACAGAGCTGATGTGCCCTAACATATGTATTGCAATTGAAATACATCTTGAAAAGACAGAGAGCCGCTATGACATTGCACACTCGTGAGACAAAGGTTCCAGTATCCCTACGCATACCCCCCGATGCCCTTGCCGCGGTCGATAACTATGCGCTGGTGCATCGTACCAGTAAAAGCGATGCCTTTCTTCACTATCTGCGCAAAGGATTAGAGTCTGATGCAAAAGCCACGGTGCAGCTTGAGAACATCCAAGCCTCGCTTGACAGGATACTGTGGTTGACTGAGACACGATCACACGCGAACCCATCCAGGAACACGCTTATCCACGCTGTAACAGAATCCGCCCTTGCTGCTCCGGATATAGAGCGGGTATTCCTCTTTGGCTCGTACGCACGGGGCGATGAGACCCCAGAAAGCGACATCGACCTGCGAATTGTTGTTGCGGACGACTCTTCGTTCAGCCTGTTTGACCTTGCACGGTTCAAAAAGGAGGTTGAAACAAGGCTCGGGCGGCAAACCGATATCATCTCCGCCAGGGAAATACTCAACTCCCGCCTGCTCGACAGAATAGAGAAGGAGAAGGTACTCATCTATGAACGCCCAAAACAATGACCTCACGCGGATCCAGGAAATCTATGATGTACTTGTCCAGACACAACGCCAGATTGCGGAACTTGGTATGACCTCCAGCCGTTTTTTGCATCCAGACAGCACTGCCGAAGAGCTCATTGTCGAAGGGCTTGAGAACCGCGTGTTCCGAGTTGCGGAAGAGGGCGGCACTCTGAGTCCAGAGGCTGAGCACTATGGCTTTGAACGAAAGGCGATGAAAGGGCTGCGCAACATTCTGGCCCACGATTATGGGCAGGTAGATCACCGTATCATCTGGAATGTGCTGGAAAAGGAGTTTCCCAGGATGCTTGATGCCTGCAGGGCATACAGCGAGAGCCTCGGGGTCGATCTGCATGAAACCAATCTGCATTAACGCCAAGTGACAGCCATCGGCAACAGGGGTTGTCTGCCGCATAAACGTATTATCTTAGTTGCCCACGCACCCAGACAGGTGCATATCAGACACACAGGCAAATGCCCAGGGCTTTTGTTCCAGTACCCGGGCCAGCTGTTCTGGCTGGCAAGACTCCTCTTGGATATAATCCGGCTCTAACCCGATTTATTCGTTGCACTCGCCCGTGATCCTTGCATTCCTGGCGGCGAGTTCGGCATCCACGCGCTCCTTTTCAGCCTTGGAGGGCCGCACAAAGAAAGCAAAGACCGTGGCTATGACAGCAAAGGGTGTAAGCGCCACCCACGATGCCATCTCATAGCCCCACGCGCCGATGGCGAGGGTGAAGAAAGTCTCCAACGTCTCGCCGAGGTACTGGAAAAATGTCAGGAATGACAGGGCAACCGCAACAACCGTCGAGCCGCCACGACCAAGCAAAAACGGCACCATGGGACGACACGAACCTACCAGCATGACATTACCTATGACATGCCAGAAGAAGTAAGCCGCAAACAGATAAATACTGGCGGCCTTGAAACCAAATACGGTACAGATCGCAAGAGCACAGCAGCCAATAGCCACCAGTATCCATTTGCGCGACCATTTCAGCTTGTCCAAAATCGCTCCGGAGATGGGTGCAAGGATGCCGCAGGCCGAGGCAATTGAGCCAACCAGGGCCGCCGTCACCGGGTCAACGCCAAAACCCTCCTGCAAAAACGTGACATCAAAGGTGGTAAAGCCGTAATTGATATACTCAAACAGCAGCCAAGCTATCAAAAGCGCGATGAACTGACGGTTCTTGAGGTAGGGTAGCGCCTCGCGGTATTTGAGGGGTTCCAGAGTTATCTCGGTGGTCTCCTCCTTACGCGGTATGCGATAGACAATGGCAAACTGTACAAAAGCCACCGCCAAAAGAACCACTATCATCCACCAGATGATGCCCAGGGATTCAGGCTGTTGAGCAATCTGGGGAGAGACATTGAACACTGTGAGCATACCAATGGGTACCCAACACGACCAGATGGCGATGGCAAGCCCACGTCGCTTATTCGAGAACCAAATGGCAACTGCGGTAGGTCCGGTAACTGAGGTCATGCCAACACCAAAGCCTTGAATGATGCGACCGGTGAGCAGGTATTCATAGCCCAGATCGGCCAGCAGGGCAATCCAGAGCGCACCCAAAAACACCAGACCGCAGGCGATGAGCAGTGTTGGTTTGATGCCTATCTTACGAATGATGAAGCCACAGGGTAAGGCGATTATCATGGCCGAATACGATAGCCCGTTCATCAACAGACCAAACTGCGTAGGGTCTATGGGCGTACCCTTCATGGCGAAGGATCCAAAAATCAGGCCAGCATTAGGCGGAATACTGAACCATGCCATTGGCACAATGATGCTGACAATAAGGGTTGAGATCAGCGCCACCCAGGCAAAACGCGGGGTCGGCTTACCCTCTTCCGCCAATGGGGTACGATCGATCTTGCGGGTTGATGCGGGGCTTGATTCAGACATTCTTACACTCACCTTTCCATGTTTCAGTGCAACACGGGAAGAACAGTCCCGTGCGCCACTCAAACGCTACAGTTAAATCGTGGTCTCTCACGGTATTCAGATGCCAGCTAGCCCTGCGGCGGCACCCAGAGGTACTGCCAGGGCTTCTGCTCCAGCACTTTGACCAGCTCCTCCACCGGGCCATAGCGCATGATGTCGGCCTGGCAGTGATGGACGCAGGACGGCTTCTTGCCTTTTGCCGTGCGCTCCGGACAGAGGTTGCACTGCAGGGTAAAGGAGGGAATAAAGTCGTAGACGTATTTATCGGTCTCGTTGCCCGTCGTGTCCTTGACGGGCCAGGGGCCGTTTTGCAGCACCTTGACGCCCCATTGTCCGAGGTAGAGATCCTGCTCGGACTGACAGGCAATCTCGCACGAATAGCAACCGGTGCAGTACTGGTAGTCAACCAGGATTCCGTTGCGGGCCATGTCAGGCCTCCTTTCCGGTCAGCGAGGCGTGTTCAGCAGCGCTCTGCCGCTCGTGGGTTCCCGCTCCGTTGGCCCCGTACGCTCCCGACACGTAGGCTCCCGTCACCGGGTCCACGCCACGTGCCAGCTCGCGCCGGTCGAACTTGCGCCAGTGGTGCTTGGGCAGGGCGGCCACCTCCTCGGGCGTGCAGGGATACACCTTGCAGAGCGTACACTTGAGGTCGGCACCAAAGCCGGTGCGACCGGGCTTGTTGCGCAGGAGCTGGTTGACGAAGGACTGCGTGCGGCCAAAGAGACTCGGCTCGCTGGGGTCCTGCTCGGGGAACCACCAGCCGTGCTGGGCAGCCACCTCGTACTCGGCCACCTCGTAGGTGATGCGGGCACGCTGGCGGCAGCGGCGCCGCTCCCACACACCCCCGTCGTGCAAGTCTTCCGGATGTGGGTCGTTCGTGCTCTCGGTGATGCTGCGGTCGGGCCTGCGTACCCTGTTTTCCAGCCAGACCCAGTCACCCTCGGAGATGCCGTAGCGCTCAGCCGTGCGCGGGTGTATCTGCACCCAGGGGTCGGGCGTGAGCTGACGGAGCCATGGTATCTGGCGATGCTCGGAGTGGAAGAAACTGGTGGTACGCGCCCCGGTAATCATGATGAGGGGGTACTCTTTGGCCAGCTCGGGTGTGGTGTTGGGGCCAACGCCCGGCTCCTCTATATAGGGCAGCGGGTCGTAGCCGAAGTTCTCAAACAGCGACGCGTACAGCTCCACGCGGCCCGTAGGGGTGTTGAAGCCCACACCGCCGTCGGGGCGCAGGTCGCCGGTCGTATACTTGTAGTATCGGTAGACCGGGTAGGCCGGACCTCGGTCGCGCAGCTCAGCCCAGCTGTAGCCCGTCATGTTGATCATCTCGTCAAAGCATTCCTCGTCGCTGGCCCACTGGGCCCAGGCCGGCTCGGGGTTACGGGCGTGGCTGATGGTGTCGAGATACTCCTGGTCGTTGTCAAAGCGGCTGCCGAGGCGCCGGTTGATCTCGGCGTCGCTTAAGACCTCACCCTCCGGTGTGCAGGTAGGATTGATGGTGGAGAGGAAGTAGTAGTGCGCGCGGATGCCCTTCTTCTCGGCCCAGGTGGCCACCGGCAAGACGATGTCGGCATAGGCCAGGAGCGTGGGCGTAAAGAAGATGTCAACGCCCGCGCAGAACTCCACCTTCTTGAGCGCCTGGTACCAACGCTCGGACTCGCAACTCATGCAGTTGATGCCGTTGGAGGTCTGAAGCCACAGCCCCTTGACGTTGCCCGCCTCGCACTCCTCCAGGCACATGTCGGGCATGGACTGCGTGAGGCCGTAGCGGTACATCGGATAGTCAGCCCAGCCGATGCGCTTCTTCTGCTGCTCGGCGGTGAGGATGTCGTAGTAGCCCCAGGCACCGGCCGAGGGCGGGTCAACGCCCATGGGTGCCGTGGTGTAAACCATGCCGCCGGGTCGGTCGAGGTTGCCGGTAATCGTCCAGAGCGCGGCGATGTCCTGGGCGCACGGCGTGCCCTGGCTCTGCATGTCCAG
>JAIRZP010000075.1 GCA_031267175.1 Coriobacteriales bacterium
GAAGGCTTGAGTACGGTGGTGCCAGCGGTCATCGCGCGGGCTGCCACGAGCATCTCAGGAACAAAGACCTCGTTCCTGCTGAACTTGTCGCCTATGATGGTCATGGCGGAGATGAGGCCTTCATTGAGGATTGTCTTGGGGTCCATGCCCTCGTCCAGTGCCTGTTGGGTCAGCGCAGCAACAGCTTTTCTGTTGCCCGCCTGTACTGCCTGCGAAAGCTCCTCTAATAGCGCCACTGCTGCCTCCTGTAGGTCTTGATCCGTTACTCAGTAGACTATACCATATCCGCAAAGACTTCATCGAAACAGGAGGCAAAGGGGAGACAAATCCACCGGCGAGTTACATCAGAACTCTACGCCCTGAGTGAGCGTCCAGTCTCTGTTGGTTGTATAATGAGTTATGGCAGCGTCTGCCAGACGGGTACGCCTCCCTTGGGTCTTTTGGCCCGGGAAGGAGGTGATTACCTTTGGAAGCTCTCATGATCTTTGGTGCGCTTGCGTCGATATTCTCGGCGGTAGCAGTGGCTTGGGATTTAGGGGGCAGAGTCTGGCGCTGGATGCGCCGAGACAGCAAGAAGCGAAAGCCATAAGGCTTTCGCTTCGCAAAGTTTTGGCGTACCCGTCGGCCTAGCAAGCCACACGGCGGGCGCTGCCTACGACCATGATACCACAGGGGATGTTGACGATGCAACTTTGTGGACTCAGTTCTGTCGGAGCTTGAGAAAATCCCTGCCGCTGAGCCAGCTGAGTGTACAGGCACCGGTGGGGCAGCGCTGTACACAGGCGCTACAGCCGAGGCAACAGAGCTGGTCGGTAACGGCGGCCTGTTTTTCCTTCGGGCGCTTATCCTCGGGGAGCTTGCCAAAGTACAGGACGGAAGAACTGCTGATCAGGCGTCGCGCGTTGAGGGGACAGGCAGAAACACAGCTGCCGCAGCCGGTACAGAACTCTGCCTCTGTGACCGCAGAGAGCAGCTCCACGTCCTCCGCCAGCGTCTCATCCTGTTCCAGTGCCGACCGCAACAGCCCACGACGCTGACTCTTTTTGCCAAAGGGACGGGGCGCGTTGTGGTCAGGCGGCTTGGTCTTTTTGGTCTGCTTGCGTCGCTCTGCCAACAGCTCGGCCCGGTTCTTTTCGCGGGTGAGGCTTCCTCCGGCACTCTTCCAGCTGCGCTTGAACCCGTCTGCCAGCTGCGTCACCAACTCGCGCCGGTCATCGGAGGCAACATCGCCGAGCGCGGACATGAGGGTGCCAGCCGCTGTATTCCGTAGCTGCTCCGCCTCGTCCACCAGCTCGATGTTATCCGCACCCCAGGCCTCGGCCTCGGCAATGGTCGCGAGATAGGCGCGCTCGGCGTCGCCGCAGACGTTGACGGGGCAGTCTTCGCAGATAAGAGGGGGGAGATAGACCTTGAGGCTGCCCGTTTCCAGCTCCTCCTCGTTGGGGTCGGGGAGGATGGCATCACGCGCCTGCGCGGCTGCCCGAAACCATTCTTCCGTGGAGAGATCCGCCAGACACGGGAGGCTGAGGGCCTGCGCGGCCAGACGCGGCGGAACGCCGTAGAGCGAACGGGCACAGCTGAGCGCGATGCCCTCTGCCTCTGCGACCTTATCCTTGAGCTGCTTCTCTAAGTTCTTTGGATGGCGTTTGGTTGCGGTAAGCGCCTCAAGCGGACAGACCGCGGCACAGATGCCGCAGTGGATACAGCACTCGCTTACCGTAACTCCGAGCTTCTGTTCAAGCAGCTCTTTGGCGCTGAGCTTCGGCTTGTCTGTTGTGGCAGCGCCTCCGCCCGCGCCTCCCTCGTCTCCTGCTCCCGCGCCTGCTGCTTCTCCTGTTCCAGCCTCCGGCTCGGCGCCTGCCCTGACCGTTGCGTTGACGGTGGTCTCGACCGCCGCCGCTACGGCCTTCTCATCCGCCTCCCGTATAAAATCTTTGGGCGTGATGGCAGAGACCGGACAGGCCTGGGCACAGATGTCACAATCGCTGGGCTCCTTGGCAACGCGCAGACAGCGCGAGGGCAGGGGCGTCATCGCACCGGCGCCAAAGTCCAATTGGATCTCGTTATCAGGGGTGTCGTTCATTGCAGGTACATCATAGCGCATGTTGCAAGATGGTGTACAAGTATTGGTCCTCATCTCCCTTGAACGACTTCACCCTTACGCGGCAACGTTCCCGTAGTATAATGTGCGAAAGTCCCAGAGCAGACCCCAGTGAGTAAGGAGCGGTGATGAGCATTATCGAAGATGTCTACGGGCGAGAAGTCCTTGACAGTCGTGGCAACCCAACGGTAGAGGTTGAGATCGTATTGGACGACGGCTCCTTTGGGCGGGCTGCCGTGCCCTCGGGTGCCTCAACAGGGGCGCTGGAGGCAGTCGAGCTGCGTGACGGCGACGATCCCCGCTATCTGGGCCGGGGTGTGGCAACGGCCGTGGACCATGTCAATGAGGAGATAGCCGATGCGCTCATTGGGCTTGATGCCTCCGACCAGCGCGGCATTGACGCGGAACTCCTTGAGGTGGATGGCACGGAGAACAAGGGTAATCTCGGAGCCAACGCCATCCTGGGCGCTTCGCTTGCTGCGGCCCGGGCGGCTTCTGAGTCGTGCGAGCTCACCTTCTACTCCTATCTCGGCGGGGTCAACGCGCACGTGCTACCCACGCCCATGATGAATGTGCTCAACGGCGGCGCCCATGCCGATAACAACGTGGACTTTCAGGAGTTCATGATACTACCCGTAGGGGCCGGGAGTTTTGCCGAGGGTCTCAGGTGGTGTTCGGAGATCTACCACACGCTCAAGAAGATCCTCACCGAGCGAGGGCTCGCAACGGGCGTGGGTGACGAAGGCGGTTTTGCTCCCGATCTCAGGAGCAACGAAGAACCTCTGCAGCTGCTGTTTGAGGCGGTCAATCGTGCCGGCTACACGCCTGGCGAACAGATACTCTTTGCCCTGGATCCCGCGGCCACCGAGTTTTATGATGCCAAACGCGGGCGCTATGTGCTCGCCGGCGAAGGACGCGAACTCACGAGCGAGGCCATGGTTGAGTACTGGGCGGAGCTTGTGGGGAAGTATCCTATCATCTCGCTGGAGGACGGCCTGGCAGAGAACGACTGGACGGGATGGGAGCTGCTCACAGAAAAGCTGGGGAAGAAGATCCAGCTCGTGGGAGACGACATATTCGTCACCAACAAAAAGCTGCTTGAGCAGGGCATTGAGCGTAAGGTGGCCAACGCCATCCTCATCAAGCTCAATCAGATTGGTACGCTCACCGAGACGCTCGACACTATTGAGCGCGCCAAGCAGGCCGGCTATGCCTGTGTCATCAGCCATCGTTCCGGCGAGACGGAAGACACCACCATTGCCGACCTGGCTGTGGCCACCAACGCGGGCCAGATCAAGACCGGCGCGCCGGCTCGCTCCGACCGCGTGGCAAAGTACAACCAGCTTATCCGTATCGAGGAGGAGCTGGGCGACTCTGGCAGGTATCTGGGGCGCGACTCGTTCTACAATCTGCGGTAGAGATATGAATTTTAAATCCTATCTGGAAGAGAACTCCGAGCGCATCGACGCGCTCATTGCCACCTACTTCAAGCCCGATACCTATGACGACATCAATCGCTATCTGTATGAGCCGCTGGCAAAGTACAGCGCCAACGGGGGCAAGCGACATCGCCCGCTTATCTGCGAGCTGGCCTGCGGAGCGGTAGGCGGCAACGCGGAGCTCGTGTCTGCCGCTGCCGCTGCCATCGAGCACTTTCATACCGCTGCCCTCATCCATGACGATATTGCCGATGAGAGTGCACTGCGCAGGGGCGAGGCCTGCCTCCATATCTCCGAGGGAGAGGGCCTTGCCATCAATGCCGGCGATCTTGCGCTTTCGCAGGTGACCGGCAGCGTGCTGGCCGACAAGCGCCTGCCCGAGACCCTGCGGCTCAGGGTTCTCGAAGAGCTGGTGAGGATGACGACCCGCACCATTGAGGGCCAGGCGCTCGACATAGGCTGGGCACGGGATGGCCGGTTTGACCTGAGCGTTGAGGACTACCTGCAGATGGCAAAGCGCAAGACCGCCTACTACTCCGGGGGAACCCCGCTGGCAGTCGGCGCCATCATCGGCGGAGGCAGCGAGGAGCAGATTGCGGCGCTCAGAGAGTTTGGCATGGCTGCCGGTCTGGCGTTTCAAATCCAGGACGACCTGCTCAACCTCACGGGCGAGCGAGAACTGCTGGGCAAGGATTATCGCTCAGACATCACCGAGGGCAAGCGTACGCTCATTGCGGTGCACGCACTCCAGCATTCCTCCCAAAAGGCTGAGCTTATCTCTCTCTTGGCCTCACATACCACCGAGCCTGAGCGGCTCGCCTCGGCCGTGGAGATCATGCAGGCGGCTGGGTCCCTGGAGTTTGCGCGCGGCTATGCAACCAGGCTGGTATCGGCGGCCAAGACAGAGGTTGTCGATACGCTGGAGGACAACGACTACACGAACCTGTTAACGCAGATGGCCGACTTCTTCGTAGAGCGGATACAGTAAGGATACAGTAAAGCAAGAGAAGCGATGATTAATCCTCGCTTCACAAGAGTAGGGCAGGGGAGCAGGAAGCTCTCCGGAATGGAGCTAATGATGAAGCAGAGTGCAGGCAGGCTTGGACTGGTGTTTCCCAATCCGGTGCTGGTAGTGGGCACCTATGACCAACGCGGCGAGCCCAATGTGGCTACGCTTGCCTGGGGCGGCATTGCCTCCTCCGGCCCGGAGAGCGTGAGTATTGCCGTGAGGCCCTCGCGCTACACCTTTGAGGCGCTCCAGCGCACCCGGGCCTTTACGGTCAACCTGCCTTCTGTTGAGTATGCCGCCGAGGCGGACTTCTTTGGCATGGTAAGCGGACGCACCACCCGCAAACTTGAGGCAACCGGGCTTACGCCGGTGCACGGCGAGTTTGTGGATGCCCCCTACATCGCCGAGTTCCCGTACTGCATGGAATGCGAGGTAGTGCAGAGCCTCGACCTCGGGCAGCACACGCTCTTCATCGGTGAGGTCAAGGACGTCAAGATAGACGAGGCGCTCATGGATGAAGAAGGCAACCTCCGCTGGGGCGAGGCCAGGATACTCACCTTTGACTCAGGCATGAGGACCTACCGGGCCCCCGGCGAAGTAGTAGGCGACGCCTTCAGCACAGGACGCAAGTTTATTTCGAGCTGACGCGAGGGAGAGAAATATGTTATTCTATCGGAGCACTGGGTACGGCTGGGCTATTACGGAGGGACACATTGAGAAAGCTGGTAATTCCCGAGGGTGACAACGGGCGTTCTTCTGTTGACATAGCATCGTCTGTCCAACAGCCTCCGCATGCTGCCGAAATGGGGGGGGGGGGGGGG
>JAIRZP010000185.1 GCA_031267175.1 Coriobacteriales bacterium
CGCGGGCGCACGACGCGTTCGTGCCCGGCGATAATCACCGAATTGTAGGCGGGGTGCCCGTTGCTCACCACGAGGAAGTTGTGGGAGAGGCTGCCCTCGGCGGTGTACAGCGGAAAGTAGCGTTGGTGTTTGAGCATGGCGTCGATGATGATCTCCGAAGGCACTGAGAGGAACTGCTCGTCAAAGCTGCCGATGAGCGTCGTAGGGAACTCCACGAGGTTGATGACCTCGGCGAGGATGTCGTCGGGTACGTAGGCTTTGAGCCCGCTCTCCTCCTCAAGCAGCTGTATCTGAGCCTTGATGGTGGCGGCGCGCATCTCGGCCGAGTCCACCACCCAGAGCTTGGTGTGATAGCTGGCGAGGTCGTCGGCCGTGGGAATCTCGACCGCCTCGTTGGCAATGAGGCGATGGCCCCAGGTGATGCGCCCCGAGTTGACCCCGGCAAAGTTCAGGGGAATGACCGTGGGGCCCCAGAGCGCACAGATCCAGCGCACGGGCCTGCCAAAGCTCTCCTCCGTACAGCCCCACCTCTGGCTCTTGGGCCACTGGAGCTGCGTGATGAGCGAGAGCAGGATATCTGGCAGCAGAGTATCGGTGCGGCGTGCGACCTGCTCCACGTGGGCGTAGACGTATTCGGTGTCGCCCTCTTTGGCCTTGATGAGCTCGCGCACGTCTATGCCCTTGCCCCGGGCAAAGCCGATGGCGGCCTTAGTCGGCTCGCCGTTGTCATCGTAGGCACGGGACACCGCCGGACCGCGAAAACGCTGTACCAGGGGCGTGGAGCTCGTCGCAAGCCGCTTGACCTCCAGGATGATGCGCCGAGGCGTGGAGCGCGTGGACACATCCCCGTGCTCTATGCGTGCGACCTCCAATGCCTTTGTTGCCAGGGCGGCGAGCTGATCCGTGGCACGGTAGAGCGGCGTAGAGGGTATCTCCTCACACCCTATCTCCAAGACGAGGGTTGCGGGGTCATGCGGCGCGGTCTGCACATTAAGTGCGAGTTCTGGCTCTGCGATAGGCTCTGCGGTCTCGCACGGGGCTGTTTGTGCGGTGCTCCCCCTGCCCTCACCCAGCTCCTTCTGCTTGTGGATATAGGCCTCGCAGCAGGCCTTGGCCAGGGTACGGACCCTGAGTATGTAGCCCATACGTTCCGTGGCGGAGATGGCACCGCGTGCGTCGAGCAGGTTAAAGGCGTGAGAACACTTGAGCACGCAGTCGTAGGCTGGCAGCGGCAGCTCCCGCTCCAGAATGCGCAGGCATTCCTTCTCATAATTCTCAAAATTGCCGAAGAGCAGGGCCGTGTCCGCGACCTCAAAATTGTATTCGGAGAACTCACGCTCATTCTCCAGATAGACGTCGCCATAGGTGTAGACCGTGCCGTCGGCGTCCCTGGACCATTCGAGCGCGTACACCGAGTCCACGCCCTGGATATACATCGCGAGGCGTTCGAGGCCGTAGGTGAGTTCGGCCGGTACGGGGCGGCACTCGATGCCCCCCACCTGTTGAAAGTAGGTGAACTGGGTGACCTCCATGCCGTTGAGCCAGACCTCCCAGCCCAGGCCCCAGGCACCGAGGGTCGGGCTCTCCCAATCGTCCTCGACAAAGCGCACATCGTGGTCGTGCGGCTCAATGCCGATGGCCCTCAGCGAATCGAGATAGAGCTCGATGATGTCATCGGGGGAGGGCTTGACGATGACCTGGAACTGATAATAGTGTTGCAGCCTGTTGGGATTCTCGCCATAACGGCCGTCGGTGGGGCGACGCGAGGGCTGCACGTAGGCGGTCTTCCAAGCGTCGGGGCCGAGCGATCGCAGGGTCGTAGCCGGATGAAAGGTGCCGGCGCCTACCTCATTGTCGTAGGGCTGCAGGACAACACAGCCCTGCCGAGCCCAGTACTCCTGTAGCTTGAGGATTATCTCTTGAAAGGTCATGCGTGCTTCACTCACCGGTGCTCCTTTTTTAGTGTCCCTTGCCCAGTATTTCTTGGCCGAGAACCGCTGCTCCCGCCCTGCCTCGCCCAAAGCCCTGTGCATCAGGCTCGGGGATGCGGCTCCTCCGCGCGCTCGTCATTGCCCGCGTTGAGGGCCTGCTGGATCTCCGCCTCAGCAAGACCGCTTGCGGCTAAGAGGTCGGGTCGCAGTTCTGCTGTCTTGATTATAGACATTTTGCGCCGCCACGTGGCTATGGCCGCATGGTTGCCGCTGAGCAGCACCTCGGGTACCTCCAGCCCCCGGTACGAGGCCGGGCGCGTGTACTGGGGATACTCCAGCAGGCCCTGCGAAAAGGACTCGTCCACGCTCGACTGCTCATCGCCCAATACGCCGGGGAGGAGACGGCAGACCGCGTCGCTTACCACCATGGCAGCCAGCTCGCCGCCGGTGAGGATGAAGTCGCCGAGAGAGACGCAACGGTCGGCCCGCGTATAGACCCGCTCATCAAAACCCTCGTAGCGTCCGCAGACCATCAGCAGACGCTGATGCTCGCTCAGTTCCCGGGCCATGGCCTGCGTAAAGCGCTCGCCCTGGGGTGCAAAGATGAGGACCGTGGCAGGCTCGCTTGCAAGCAACTCGTCCAGGGCCTCAAAGACCGGTTCGGGTTTGAGCAGCTGCCCGGGGCCGGGGCCGTATATCCCGTCGTCCACGGTGCGGTGGGCGTCATGGGTCCAGCTGCGCAGGTCATGGCCGCGGTACTCGACAAGGCCCTTCTCCCGGGCCCTGCCCAGGATGGAGGTTGCCATGACGGTCTCGAACATCTCGGGGAAGATGCTGAGGGTTTCAATCCGCATGGCCAGTACCGGTTATCTCGATAAAGCCGGGCGGGAGTGAGAGTGTGGTCTGTCCTGGCTCATCCTCCACGATATACGTATCGACCGCGGGTATCTCGAGCCTGCCATACGGGCCATCAACGACCCAGATTGCATAAGCAGGCCCTGTTTTTATCGCGTCCAGACACCCCAGATTTCCATAGGCGGTGTCGATAAAGAGCTTGCCCTCCAAGGATTCGCCAGAATCTCCAGCAGATTCTCCGTCGTATTCCAAGCTGTTGCGGCGAACAGCGGCCTCCGCCTGCTCAATACACGCGAGAAGGTATCTGCCCGTGAGCCTGCTCGCCTGGGTTCTGCTTTCCACACCCTCAAGGCGTATCAGCACGCCGCGCTTCTTGAAATCGTCCTGGGCCAGTGTGACCGCGGTGTGCCTCAC
>JAIRZP010000201.1 GCA_031267175.1 Coriobacteriales bacterium
TGAACAAACTTGATACATCGCCGACGATCTCGCCTGCGGACATGCCAGAAGGCAACTCGCCGTTTTTGGTTATGTTGGATTACACAGGAAACGGCGACGTTGAGACTGCACTCGGAACCCTGCACAACGACGCATCATTACTGGTCAACGGGCAGGAGGTTGGAATCCCCACTACAGCATTCAATGTGAAAGAGGGATTCGTAACACTGTTTTCCAGTACACCTGATGACTTGGAGGCTGCCGGCTTGAGCATTGAGCTTGTCTATGACAACGAAAAGCTCGTGGTCAGGTAAGATTTTGATACTTCCTGGATGTGACGCGAACCTATCATCTATCTCGTTTGACCGACCCCTGTTTGCGCGTTACACCTTGGGTGTACCTGTACAAGCGGTACGGGTGTATGGAAACTACAGTGTATGTGTGTTTGCGAGGTGAGTTTGGTGAGAAAACCTAAAAGCAAGGTGTTGGGCTCTCTATTGGCAATCTCGGTTTCTGGCGCAATTGGGATGACGGTATATAGCCTGTACCCTGCATTCACCCTGTGGTTTATCTTTGAATGCGAATTCATGCTGAGCATGCTTTTGATGTTTGGAATCATGTTTGTCAGCGTTGCAATTCCATTCATTCCTGCGGCAATTTCCACCAGTTTCGGCATACCTAAGAATTACGTTCTTGCTCTGGCTTGTGCACTGCTTATGGGCTTGCCGGTCACAGGCGTACAAATATCAAACTGGAGCCTCTACGCATCACCTATAGAGGGTGGCACAGGGTGGGAGGCTTTCTTTTGTATCGTGTTTCCTGGAATGGTATTTATTGTGGTAACGTTCCTGAACATGGCGGGCATAGGAAACACGACTGCATCCGCTTCTCGTGTCAAAAAGGACAAAAAGGATGTTCCCCCGTTAAGCCCAGAAATGATTTATTTTCGTAAGCATGGGAGAAAGTATAAAATCTGGTCGATTGTAAACACCTGCCTGCTGTTCTTCACGATATTGCCCATCTTAGCAATCATACAATCAAATAAAGCACAGAAAGCCACAGACAAGAAAACGCATGACCGTCATATTAAAACAGCGTTGATATTCAATCTTTGCACGTATGTGATTTTTATTCTCGGATTATTTTTAGTGGCAATTGTAGAGTCCAAGGGGTTCACTGTAATGTAATCTGTATAAATCTTTCTATAGTATGCCGACATTTTGGCAAGGCGAGAACCTCATCGACTTTGCCGCGTTCAAGAAGCACATCGGTCTCTACCCCGGCGTAGGGGCAACCTTGGGCTTCATGACACGCTTTATCTGCCTCATCAGGCCGTGTGGACTCAGATATCGCCTGTGCGACATTGACACTCGCCGTCTCATCTTCACGCAGTCTGCCGTCCCGCTTATGTCTCTTTATGTCTGTGTCGCAATGATGCATTGGGCTATGACACCCTATGTTTGCACCCTCTGTGCAGAGCCGCGGCACCCAGGAGGAAGCTCGTGTAGCTCACCTGGGTAAAGCCGGTCTGACGCATGAGTTCTGCCAGCTCGCCCTTGCTGAGAAACGCCTCCGTAGAGGTATTGAGCCAGGAGTATTCCCCCGGACTGTCAACGACAAGCTTTCCCAATACTGGCAGCCAGTACTTGAAGTAGAGCCTGAAGGGAGGCCTGACGAGTCTGCCTTCGGGGTAGGAGGCCTCCAGGCAGCGGAAGCGCCCGCCGGGCCTGAGCACCCGGTATATTTCTGCCAGCACTGACGCGTAGCTTGGCATGTTGCGCAGTCCAAAGGAGATGCTTACCGCGTCAATGCTCCCGTCCGCGTACGGCAGTTCCAGGGCGTTACCTAGGACAAACCTGAGCCTGTTGGTTGGCTGTACCCAGACGCCCCGACAGCTGGGACGCAACTCGGTCTCTGCCGAGGAAGCCCCTCCCTCTGAAGTTGCGCACTGCGCACCCGAAGATTCCTCGGCTCTGGCAGCGGTGGCAGGAGAAGATTGAACAGCCTCAGGCCGCACCTTGACAACGAAGCCGAGCGGCAACTCACGGGCGGCACGCCTGCGGGCTATCTCCAGCATGCTCTCGTTAAAGTCCAGCCCGGTGACCTCCGCCTCGGGGTTTGCCCTGGCCAAAGCAAGGGCGATGTCCCCCGTACCACAGGCAACATCAAGGATGCGCCGGGGCTGTGCGCGCGAAAGTTCCCGTACGAGCCGCGCCTTCCAGAGACGGTGCAGCCCCAGGCTCTCCAGGTCGTTCATCAGGTCGTAGGACCTGGCTATCCTCGTAAAAACTCCGTGTACCTTCTCAAAATCTTCAGAAGATGGCACGCGCCACTCCTCCCACTATAAGGGCAATAACCGCCGTCGCATCCAGCACCCTATTATAGGAGACAACACTGCGCATCATCATGCGGCGGTTGTCGAGATTGTAGGGGCCTTTGAGCAGCGTGACGAGCTTGGGCAGGCAGAGCGCAAGCCCCAGGAGCATGACAAGAGCGCCGGGAGTAAGGCCTTCCCAGATCAGGAACAGGCCCAGCCAGAGAAAGGCAAACACGCCCAGCGCGGCATTCAGCATGCTCGACCGGCGCACGCCGATGATGAGGGGCAGCGTCCTTCGGCCTGCCGTGCGATCCCGAGCAGTGTCGCAGGTATTGTTGGTCTGCATGATCTGGGCGATGGCAACCGTGGGCACCACGGCCAGCGCTACCACGGCACTCGAGAAGCTGAGCGTCGTGGCAAAGAAGCACACACAGGTGAGCACGCCCCCCATCACGACCCCGCTCACCACCTCGCCGAGAGGGAGCGAGCTGATGGGCTTGGGGCCTGCCGAATAGAGGCCAATCGCCGCGGCAGCCACCGCCGCAGGCACGAACAGCCACAGGCTCGTCAAGAGCAGTACGACTGTTCCCGCTACGGCTGCCGTACCCAGCAGCACGAGGGCAAAGGCCAGGGCACTCCGCGGGTTGATCTGGTTATAGACCAGGGAGGCGTCGGTCTCATCGAGGATGGTCAATGCCGTGTCGAGGCCGCTCTTGAAGTCCTGGTAGTCGTTGAGGGTATTGACGGCACTCTGCAACAGCACCGCGCAGAGCAGCATGAGGGCCCAGCACAGAGCCGAGCGTCCGTCGAGCACAAAGCCTACCTGGGCGAGCGCGCCCACTCCCTCCCCTGCCCCTTCCCCCGCAATCTCGCCCGTAACTGCACCCGCCTGCACAGAGGCGGACTGCACAAAGGCAGACTGCACGGCGCAGCACACAGCAAAAGCGCCCGCGATACAGCACGGCCCGATGGACGCCACCCAGGTGGGCGGCGAGGCCAGTTCAAGGGCCGCCTTGACGGTGAAGGGCTTATAGCTCGATGAACCAGCCGTCGGTAACTCCCACGCTCGCGACCAGCTCGTCGTAGACCTCGGGCGGCACGGGGTCATCCACGTTCATGAGGACGATGGCCTCTCCGGTGACCTTTTCGAGCGTGCCTATCTCCATCGTGGAGATGTTGATATTGGCGTTGCCCAGCACCGTGCCGATGCGCCCGAGCTTGCCCGGCGTGTCTTCATACTTCATCACCAACACGTACTTACGCGGTATCAGGTCGAGTTTGTAGTCGAAGAGCGAGATGATGCGCGGCTCCGTCAAAGGCCCGGAGGTGGTGCAGCCAACCTCCACGCGCTGAGAGCCGTTCATCGTGAGCAGGCTGGCCTTGCTCGTGTACTCATCCTGCCGGCGCTCCTTGTTGATGGTGATGGAAACGCCGCGCTGCTCGGCGATATAGTTGGC
>JAIRZP010000142.1 GCA_031267175.1 Coriobacteriales bacterium
GGCTCTCACTCTCACCTGGCTCCTTGTAGCGTATGCGTACGTCGAACAGGTGCCGCTCCGCCGCCGTGTCCTCGCTTACCGGCTTAAACTCAAAGAGCGCGACCACATCGGTTCCGGCACCTATCTCTCCGGCGTCTTTGCGGTCGTCGTCAAAGTCTTCCGTAGCCAGCATCCCGTTCTCGTAGCCGATAAGGCGGTAGCTGTGGACGGTCTCGGGGTCAAATACGACCTGCGCCTTGACATCGTCTGCCACCGTAAAGAGGTTTGACCCCAGCTCATCCACCAGGACCTTCTCTGCGGTCTTCCGACTGTCGATATAGGAGTAGTTGCCGTTGCCGTCCTTTGCCAGCGTCTCCATGATGTCGTCACGGATGTTTCCCGTACCAAAGCCGAGTACGCTGAGGTAGACCTCGGACTTCCGCTTCTCGGCTATGAACCGGGACAGCTCGCCGGTGTCCGATATGCCCACATTGAAATCGCCGTCTGTCGCGAGGATTACGCGGTTGTTGCCGCCCTCAATGAAGAATTCCTCCGCAAGCTCATAGGCATCCTGGATACCCTGCTCGCCTGCCGTAGAACCGCCCGCAGTCAGAGAGAAGATAGCGTCCTCAATTGCCCTGCTATCGCTGCCGCGTGCACCCGCCAGCGCCACACGCGTGCCGCTGGCATAGGTTACGATGGAGACCCGGTCATCCCTGTCGAGCGTCTCGGTGAGCAGAGCAAAGGCATCTTGCAGCAGCGGGAGCTTGTCGTAGGAGTCCATTGATCCCGACACATCAACGAGAAAGACCAGGTTGCTCGGCGGCAGGTCGCTGCGGTCAACCTCGCGGGTTCCCACACGGATGAGCGCCAGACGTTTGTCCGGGTCAAACGGCGAGGGGCCTACCTCGGTAGAGAGCGCAAAGGGGCTGCCTCCGGAGAACTCCAACGGCTCATCAAAGCTGAACCAGTTCATGAGTTCCTCGGTGCGCACCGCGTCCGGTGGCGGCAGCATGCCATCCTCGATATAGCGTGTGACGTTTGAATAGGAGGCCGTGTCCACTTTGAGTGAGAACGTGGCCTCCGGCCTGTCCGCGGCGAGCTGCTCGCCCGTTTCCTCGATCTCCGCGTAGCGCTCCCCGCCGCTGTAGTCGTAATACGAGTCTGAATTATAGGCCCCGTCGGCCACTCCGGCCCCGCCAGCCTCGGCGGAAGACGACTCGCTTGATCCCGCGCTACCCGCCGGGATCGGGCTACAACCGCCGAGCGCCAGGAGCAGTGACACTGTCAAGGTCATGATTATTGCCATCAGTCTTTTTCTCATTGTTCTACCTTCAATCCTATTTGCGGTTTTTGGTTTCCATTCTTACGTCCGTACAGACCAAGAAACCGCGCAAAGGCCGCAAACATTACAATTTTTTCCAAAAAACTTTTGAAGTCCGTGCATACGTATTGCTTCTGTCATGCCTCCGCCCTCACAATAGAACGATAAAACGCTGCGAGTGTACCCATGTCGTCTCGGTTAGACACGGTGTAATGCACGCCCTCATGTTCAAATGTCAACATGCTATAGCTCAAATCAATCTTCGCGGGCACCGGCTTTCCGTCGATAAGCACCTCCTCCATCGTCGCAAACGAGTTTTCTCTCTCTGTGGCATCTGCTGGCTGTTCGCTTGTGGGGTACATGGTCAGCACCACAGCACTGCGCGTTTCGCTCTCCAACGCATACACGCTCATCCCGTTGTCGTAGTCGCTGGCGGCTACACGGTAGTCTGCAGGCAGATCAAAGGAGAGAGGGAGCTTTGCCCCCACAGGCGCGGGAGCCAGAGAATCAAGTGTGGCATCACTGGAACTTGTGGAAGGAGGTGCCATGAGCGAGGGAATGCTGGCAACCCAGACCACAAGGAGCAGGCAGGCCGCTGCGGCCAATGTCGTAATCAGCGCTGTCTGCCTGTGCCTTGCATGCCTTGCCGGCCTGCTCTGCTGCCTGCTCTGCTGCGAAGGTACACGCCGCACGACCTTGTCAGCGCGCGGCGTGGGATAGGAGACGCCCTGTGCGCGCATCGTCTCTCCCTCCGCCAGCAGCGACATGCCGTACTGCTCAACCCAGGCCTCAGCAACACGCCTTGCATCGTTTTCAGAGAGCTGCTTCATGGATCATCCTCGCCAGTTTCTTTCTCGTGCGGTGCAGTCGCACTGTTACATTGTTCTCCGTCATGCCAAGCTGGGCCGCAATCTCGCGGTGGGAGAGATCGTAGGCGTACTTGAGTACGAAGATCGTCCGGGACTCCTCGTCAAGCCTGTTGACGATCTGGTAGATCTCTTCCGTAGAGATCTTGTCGATGATGGCTGCTTCGAGATCAAACGGGTCTGCCGGCTCATCGCCTCCCCAGTCTTCATCTACGCTCATCGGCACCGGCACCGGCGCAGCCGCCCGCTTCTTCACCATGGTCAGCGCCACGTTGCGCACGATGGTTCCCAGAAACGCTGCCGTGCGCGGCGAGTTCGGGTCATCCACCTTGTCCAGATTCCGATAGACGCGAATGAACGCCTCGCTCACCGCGTCCTCAGCGTCCATCGGGTCACGCAGGATCTCCCACGCCTTGTAGTACAGGAGGTTCTTGTACCGGCGGTACAGATATTCAAATGTGTTCGCTTTGCTCGCGTCGGCAAAGGCGAAAACCAGGATCACGGCGTCCTTTCAGTCAGAGGGCTTGTAGTCAATAAACTTCAACGGCACTGCAAACATTACACATTACACGAAAATACCCTCTATCCTGTCATCTGATTACGGGTGCTTCTTACTCGTGGTCAGACATGTTAAAATGGGCGGAGAAACCATAACCTGCGCTGTATCTGATGCCGAGGCGGTGTTTTGATACTCCGCTTTAGTAAAGAGGCCGCTTCAAGGAGAAGTTGAATATGTGGAAGAGCAATTTGTTGAAGAACGATCATAAAGAGGCTTTGGATTTTGCGTTGCAGAAGCTGCAGGATTCTGGTCTTTGTAAGAGTGTGTGGATTTACGGCAGTTGTGCACGTTTGGAAGAAGGGTTTTTAAGCGATATTGATTTAGCCGTAATAGTAGAGAGCGATCTGAGCCAGGAGAGCATTAGGAATCTGCAAACACTGGTTCTCCCCGACGACTATCATGCGCCCGATGTGCATCTTACCGTATTGAAACATGATTTTTCTCAGATGAACAATTCTTTTGGAAGGGCTTTGCAAAGGGAGGCAATACAAGTATGCTGAACACGTATTACGATTACGCAGAGGATGATTATCTTCAGTTAAACCAACAAGATACATACCAGAAGATGTTGAAGCTGAGGAGCATCGCATGAACACTCTGGAAACGGGTTTTGTCTGGGACGGCAGTGCCACGCTTGCGTTGGCTGTGTCCCTTGTCGCTTTGCTTGCCGCCCTTGTCCTGCTTGCCGTCTTT
>JAIRZP010000249.1 GCA_031267175.1 Coriobacteriales bacterium
GCACGCCTGCGTTTGGCTGCAAGTGATTCTCTGGGCACAGTGCCTTCCTTTCTCATCCTTCAGAGCGGCAGGGCACTTGGGACAGGGCCGGCTGGGCAACTGTCCGAGCCCCGTCCCCCCACGCAAGGCAGGACTGCACGAGCACCGGCACCGCTGCTTCCACGGGAGGAGTGAGACCTATCGTGTAATCCTCAGGGGCCAGGCTCTGTATCTGCACTCCCAGGCAGTCCACCTGTGGTTGGTGTCCGAGCAGTTCGAGGGCCTGTAACACGTCGATGAGCCGTGTGTCGTGTGCCCCATGAAAGGCCTGGTACGGTGCTATGTCCTCGGGTGCATAGGTCACCACCGTGCCGGGCGGCAGGCCTGTGTTATCTACCGCATCCACGACCAGAACCCTGTCCGCACCCTTGAGGTCGGCAAGCAGGGCCATACCCAGACAGCCGCGATCCAGCACCTCCACCTCAGAAGGCAGCGCGGGGTGTTCCAGCAGTTCCGCGGCCACGCGCGGCCCCACGCCCTCATCCAACATGAGCGTGTTGCCAAGACACAGTATCAGGATTTTTACGGTCATGCCCCTATTCTAGCGCATCTGGGACCTTCCCCATGCCTCCCGTTACTCTCCTTCCCTGGCCTGATGCTCCAGTGCGAGTGAATCGATGGTGTCCATGAGGCTTTGGCGCGAGTGCACCTCGAGCTTCTCGTAGATATGCCTGGTGTGGGAGCGCACTGTTCCCGTGGAGATACTGAGACGTTTGGCAATCCATGGCAGAGATCTTCCCAGGGCAAGGTATTCCATGACCTCTGCCTCCCGCGGCGTAAGGCGAGAGGTCTTTGAGATGTCGGAGAGCGCCTTCATTTTTGCCGTCTGCCCGACGTCAGGAGGCGAAGGCTCCTTCTTGATGAGCTGCCAGATACCCAACGAGCCGCGATTGAACAGCAGCACGGTAGCGGCCACGAGCAGATACGCGATGGCAGTCGTGGCTATGGCCATGTTCGTTTCGCTCGACCAGGCCCACGACGTGAGCAGGCTGCCCGCGAGAGACCCCACGCAAACGCCCCCGAGGCTCGCAACACGGGCAAAGGCAACGATGCGCAGGCCTTCGTAGGGCCGCGATGTCATCAGCGCCGCGACGATAATCCATCCCATCATGTCGATACAGGTATACCCGGCCATGATGATAACGCTCGAAAACGCGATGCTCTTGGTAAAGGGCGCGGCCAGAAACCCCGCGGTGATGAGGAGGAGGCCTATCTTATAGGCGGCGTCCGGCTTCCAGGAGAACACGCCAAACCCCATAAGCACCACCAGCGCAATGAGCCCCCGCACCAGGATGTTCTGGCTCGCCGTGGCGTCGGCCTCAGCATACGGCAGCACGAGCAGGTACTGCATGATGCCAAAGGCCACACAGAAGGTGAAGAGCAGGAACATGAATTGAAGCGGAATGACCTCCAGAAATTGCCGAAACCCGGTTTTGTCCCTTGTGGAGAGCCGGTCGGGCCGTTTCGCCTCAAGCCGTGGCCCTGCCAGCTCTCTGCCGGGTGCGCTTCCGCTGAGTTGCCTTTCAAGGGGGAGGAAGGCCGCCGACAAGAGGGGGAAGAGGGCGATAAGAGCGATTTCTGCAAGGGGAATGACCACGCCCACCAGCATTCCAAACAGCGCGGCGGCAACTATGGCTCCCGGTATGCAGACGCTCGCGCCTTCAATGCCAAAGGATGACACGCGATAGCCCCAGAGTATCGCTCCCAGCGCCATACCGACGCCGCTCAGGAGAATGGCGGGAATCAGCAGGGTGATGAGATCGAAGAGACTGGAGACAGCAAGCAGAACGCTCCCCGAAGCACAGAAGCAGGCGTAGACAAGGGGGCAGAGCTTCCAGTGGAAGAGCTTGCCACTCATCCGAACGAGGAGGAATGCGGCAGCAGAGATCAGGGCTGTCCCGATGACAAACAGGTGGATAGTGGCCAGCGAGACGTCGCCCTGACTGAGTGGCGGGTACAGAAACTCACGAAAGAAGCTGCAGTCAACCCACGACCAATACAGTCCGAAGCCAACTATCGACGCCAGGTATGTACCTTTTAACAGTGGCAGTGGACTTTTGCGCTTCATGGCCCTTCCTTCAGTGTATGCAGCTAGCTGCATCGCACAGAGTGCGGACTCCCGTTAGCCAGACCCAAAGCGATCGAGAACCGTCCAGAACCGGCCTTGGGCTGCCTGCTGGCTTGCTCAACTTCCGTGGTTGATTATAGCATGACTTAACGGGTAGTTCGGAGGTTTGCGAGTAGAACGGCAGTTACGCCATAAGCCACCGGCAAACCTCCGAACAGAAAAGAAGGGACTATGCTTTAGTCGCTGCCGAACGTCCGGCTACATACCCGTGGGCATCGGCCAAGCCATTACTCAGTCCGCAGAGTTCCTGAAAATAGCTCGTCCCAAACCTGCGGCCTACGGTGTTGCCCGCTGCGTACAGACCGCCGATGGGTGTGCCATCGGGCTTGAGTACCTCCATATTTTTGTTAACCCATACGCCGCCAAGACAGACACCATAGCCAATGAGATTGCTCTGATTCGCATAGAAGGGAGGATCGGTTATCTTCGTTGCGATAAGGCGGTCTATCGGCAGGCCAAAGTCATCATCATGTCCGGCGTCGGCGAGCGCGTTACGACGGTTGACCGTCTCGACAAAGGCCGCAACCGGAATGCCCATTTGCTCGGCAAGGCCTTCGAGCGTATCAGAGGTCAACGAAGCATCCTCCACAGAAACCACTTTCTCCGCGTCGGGAAGGTAGGTGTTCTCCCAGGTCATGACCTTGAGGTTATTGCTGACCTCGGCCCATCGAGAATCAAACACCTGAAAGGCTGTCATCTCGGGTTGGTGGCCAACCGAGTTGAACGCGATAAAATTGCTGCTGGCCTCGTTTTGAAAGCGCTCCCCGTTGATGTTGACGAGCAGGAACGGCACCGGTTGTGGCACGAGGAAGGTGCAGGCGGTCATGGGGGCATGGGGTGCCCGTTGCATTTCCGCGCCCGCCCAGACCATCATCTTGTGACCGTCACCGGTATTAACCGGCGGAGCGTAGAAACAGTTGAGGCCCAGGCCAGCCACCTGTGGCACGAATGCCTCGACCATGGCGGGGTTATTGCCGTACTCGCCCGTGGTGACCACAACGCCCTTACTGGCATTGAACTGCAGATACTCGCCGCCCCTTTCTCCATACACGCCGGTGACGTTTCCCTCGGCATCCTGTATGAGCGCCACGCCAGCCGTGCCATAATAGAACTCGCCGCCTTCGGACTGAATCTTCTTCGTGAGCGCGTCTATCGCAGGTCCGTTTGCGTCTCCCGGCCCCACCGCGTGCCCAACGGGATAGGCGCCTTCGGTAAAGTATTCCATCTCCTCCTGGTTGTAATCAGGCAGGGGAAGCGTATTGATGCGGCTCTCAACACCGTCGGCGGCCGTGAGCTCGATGATGGTATCGAGTACCGTGCCGCTCTCCGCTGCCCATACGCGCAACAGCATTTCGTCGGCGTTCATGCCCGAGTTCTTCATCTCTGCCTTGATAAGCTTGTCTATCTCCGCTTCTGAGAAGGAGATGCCGCTCTGGGCCTGGAGCTTGGTGTTGACCGCGCCGTGCACTCCGCCGCCTGAGCGTGAGGTGTCACCCTTCTCGACAATAATTGGCTTGACGCCGTTCTCGATTGCGGCAAGACCGGCGGCAAGACCGGCAACGCCTGCCCCGACGATAACCACCTCGCCATCTATCGTTTCTGCGACCGCTCCAATCTCGGGCGGTGCTCCGAGCCAATCCTCCGCGCCTGCGGAGCCGCTGCCAGACCCGGAACCAGCGGAGCCGCTTGACGCGGTGCCCGCCGGTTCTGGCGTACTGGGTGCACAGCCGATGAGCGTGCCCGCCGCTCCTATCGCCGTGGCGCCGGCAATGCCCGTGAGAAAGTGCCTCCTGTCCATCGTGAGCTTGTCTTTCTTCTCTTCCATTTCCTTCTCCTCTCATAGTGCAGAGCCCCTTTGCCGCCAGGGGTGCGTTGAGGAGTGCGACGCTCTGCCTTTGCTCAGTATTCGCACCATGGATCCTGTACATCCTGCGCCCAATAGGACGAAGCTTCTCCTCCAAATGTTGATTATGCGTGCAAAGCGCCCGCGCCGCCACTGCAAAAACGACATATTTTGAGCAAAACCGTCTACTACAAAACGGGAGAGAGGGCTGTTATGCGGAGCAGAGTGGCCAGGTATCAGAGATTGTATACTCTCCCCAGAGATCATCAGTCACAGAAATACAGAGGCTTGCTATCTACCTACCCACTTCCTTACATCGACCGGCGTGCCTTGGGAGGCACTGTCCAGCACCTGCTGGGCCACCTGTTCAAGTTCCTGCTTGCTTCCCCGGTAAAACGAGCCCAGGAGGTTTTTCATGCGGCTTTTTACTTCGTCGTACCCACTGCCGCCCTGGCCGGGCTTGCCCACATAGACCTCGTCCTCTCCATCGGTAAAGAGCAGCAAGTCTCCCTTCTGGTTTGTCGCTGTGTCCTTGCGGTGCACAAGCCTCTCAGCCTCACGCACAGCCTCTTCTGCCACCTGGTTGATAAGGGCGTCCTTATCAAGTTCGGCCTTGTCAAGCACGGTGGAAATGCCTGTCTCGTTGTTGCCTGCCTGCTGGCCCTCGACTGTGACCGGCTGCCCACTCGGAGGGTCAAACGAAGGCAGATCCTGTTGCCTCGGCGCCCACGCTTCGTCTTTGACGATCGACTGGTAAAAGGTGCTGTCCAGAGAATCATTCATGCTGCTCTGAGCATTGGCATTGATGGAAGACCAGAAGAGCACGTCGAGGTCGGTGTCTACGGCCTCGTTTTCTTCCAGTTCCCTATAGGCGGCTTCCAGCACCTGCGCTATGCCGGTTCCGATGCCGGTGACGCCATTAAGATCCCGCGTTGCCTCATCCTCTCCAGCCATCTCAGGTCCTTTCAGTTATACCATCGCCAGTGGTGGCAGACTCAGCTTCCTTCTCGGAGTTTGCCTGGAGCCTGCTCACGAGCTCTTCCGCAGCCGGATTACCACTGAGCGCGGCACCCAGGCCCGTGGCAACAGGCACAACCTCCTGCGCCTTGTCTCCCATGACATCCACGAGTTTTTGCACGTCGATGCCTTGTCTTCCCTGTGCCTGCTGTATGGCGTTGATGGTGGCAATCGTCTGGGGAGCAATGTTCAGGATGTTGTCGAACTGGCCCTTTGCCTCGGCCGCATTGCCGATGAGCGTGATGTTGTCGATATTGCCTACCTGTGCGGCCACGGCCTCGGCGGTGGCAATCTGTGCCGTCAGCGTGTCGGGATAGTAGAGCAGCGACGCCGCCCCGGCAGAAAACGCATTGAGGGCCTCGGCCATCTTCTGCTTACCGGCAGCCTCTGCCTCGAGTTTTGCGCGCAGGCCCTCTGCTTCGGCCAGGAGGCCAGCCTTACTACCGGCAGCCTCTGCCTCCAGACGCTTCTGCTCGGCCTCTGCCTGGAATACCTTCTGCGCCTTCTCCGCCTCCGCCACGCGTCGGATGCGCTCCGCGTCAGCCTCTGCCTCCTGGATGGTCGCCTCCTTCTCGGCAATGGCCTTGGTGACGACTTCGGCGGCGTATTTGTTCTCCTGAACCTGCTTGCGAGCGGCCTCTACCTCGGCGGCTGCCTGCTCCTTGTCGCGGAGCGCGTTCTGCTCTGCGATGAACACCGCTGCCTCGGCGGTGGCCTTGGTTTCCAGCGCAAGCTGCTCTGCCTTGGCCGTGGCTGCCTGCTTCTCACCTTCCATCTCGGCAATGGCAACGAGCGTTCTGTTCTGCTCCTCTTTCTGCGCCTTCATCTGCTGCGCTACCACAATGGCGGCCGATGCCTGGTTCTGGGCGACCGTCTCGGTGGAGCGCCGGGTCTCCTCAGAGGCACGGATCTGCGCCTCGGCCTTGACCGCGGCGGCACGGGCAACGCCCAGAGACTTGATGAACTCATTGCGGTCGTCGATGCGGTTGATGGTGAACTTCTCCAGCTTGAGCCCCATCTTCTCAAAGGTCTC
>JAIRZP010000261.1 GCA_031267175.1 Coriobacteriales bacterium
CTGTCCCACTGGAGTACGTGGGACAGTTGCCCCGTCCCCCCTCTGTCCCACTTGCCCCGCCGGCCCTGTCCCAAGTGCCCCGCCGCTCTGAAGGATGAGGAAGGAAGGCACTGTGCCCAGAGAATCACTTGCAGTCAAGCGCAGGCGTGCCGTGGCGGTGCTGGATCGCCTGGCTCCCCTGTACCCGGGAGGAGAGCAGGCTCTGCTGGAATACCACGATCCCTTTACGCTGCTCATAGCGGTGCTTCTCAGCGCCCAAACCACCGACGCGGCCGTCAACAAGGTGACTCCCGAGTTGTTCCGGAGGTGGCCTCGCGCCCAGGAATTGGCCTCGGCCAGCACCGGTGAGGTTGCTGAGGTCATCCACTCTCTGGGGTTTTATAACACCAAGGCAAAGAACAGCATCCTCTGCGCACAGAAGCTCCTCGCCGACTTTGGAGGTGTGGTGCCCCAGACGATGGAGGAGCTCACCAGCCTGCCGGGCGTGGGACGCAAAACGGCCAACATCGTCTTGAACAGCGCCTTTGGGCATGCGGTGGGCATTGCCGTGGACACGCACGTCTTTCGCATAGCCACGCGCCTGCGCCTGACCTCGGCATCCGAGCCGGTAAAGGCTGAGAGGGACCTGCTCAGGATTATTCCCCAGAGTTACTGGAGCACAGTCAACAGAAGCTGGGTACTGTTCGGCCGCGAATACTGTAGCGCCCGCCGCCCTCACTGCGCGGCCTGCCCAACAAACGACCTCTGCCCCAGCGCGGGCAAAGCCTGAGCCGGTTCTTTCTTCCTGTGAGCAGGGTGCCCCTATACAGGGTGGAAGAAAGAACGCAAAGCGTACCTGCGCTGACAGAGGATGGTATGCTACAACAGCCAAACAACAAGGAGTCTCTGGCGAATGGCTGTGGGTAAAGCGGTACAATGGCAAGCGCTATGGACGAGACACTACAGAGCATCAAAACACCGCAACCATCTGCTGACGAACAGCTGCAACCAACCACAGACGAGGGGCAGCAATCGGCTTCAGGCAAGGAGCAGTTCGCAGAGCCCGATCTGAGCGGACTTCCCCGTATCAACTGGGGTGCGCTCCTGATGCCGGCGGTGTGGGGCCCGGTCCACGGGCAGTGGATAACCATCCTCTTCTACCCGCTTTGGCTGTTTGCCGATACCAGCTTGACCAATGCCGTCATCTTTGGTGGGCTGGGCTCAGGATTGCTCTCCACCGGTGGACTCGCAACGATTCTGGCCGCAACGGTTGTTCTCGGAACAGCGGCGGTCACCTTCCTGTATGCGAGCACCGCAGGACGCAAGGCCTATCTTCGCGTGGCGGAACGGATGACCCTGCAGGAATACCTGGCCCGCGAGCGGGTCTGGACCGTGGTCTGTGCCCTCATCGCGCTGCTCTTCATTGTGCTGGCCACCTGGTATAATCTGGCAGTCCGTATTCCCGCGGGAGTTTGATTGGCTGGAACCTGTGCCGCGGTATAATACGGGTTGACAGCGCAACACAGGCTGCTCATCATTACATCAAGCGGAGAGGCTCGCTCGGAGTAGCAGCTGAGTAGCTGCCTTACAACGCCGTGCCCCTGGTGGGCGTGCGGAAACGCGTCATATCCACGCCCTCCAGGGTGAGCAGCTTGATTTTCTTGTCGATGCCGCCCGCATAGCCGGTGAGGCTGCCGCCGGAGCCCACGACACGATGGCAGGGTATGATGATCGAGATGGGGTTATGTCCCACCGCCCCGCCCACTGCGCGGGCAGACATCTTCTCCTTGCCCATCCGCTTGGCCACCCCGGCGGCCAGGGCTCCGTAGGTGCTTGTCTCGCCATAGGGAATCTCTCCGAGCAGAGCCCAGACCGTCTGGCGGAACTCGCCGCCCAGGGGTGCCAGGGCAATCTCAGCGATCTCCGGCCTCAGCCCCGCAAAATAGCGGTCGAGCCAGTTTTTCACCGTAGCGAAGGCAGTAAGGCCATCATCCCTTTGCAGGGGAAGCGGCACACTGGCACTGTGGTACTTCTGCCCGGCTAACCAGAGCCCCGCCAGGTGTTCGCCGTCCGAGGCCAGCGTCAACAGTCCTACCGGCGATTCGTATTCGGTTACGTAGTACATGGCATCTCCTTTTCATCCTTGTTCAGAACTGTGTCAAGTGGCTTATCTCGGGGAGGTCGAGGCGGGGAGGGTTCATCGCGGGGCCGCAAGTGAGTTCCACAGCGCCAGCGTCGCGTAGCTCCGCCAGGGCCGCCAGCCCTCCGACAATTCGCGTATCTGCTGGGGATTGTACCCCGCGAGCGCCTTCTTTATGCCGTGGTCCGTAGGGAGGAAGGCATCTGGCCAGCCCATCGCACGCATGGCGATATACTGTGCCGACCAGGGCCCTATCCCCGGCAGGGCCAGGAGCTTTGCTATCTCGGTCTGTGGTTGGGCGCTCGGGCCAAAGTCGATGCTGCCGGCAACAAAACTCTCGGCCAGCTTCCGGATGGTTTTCGCGCGGGCCGAGATAATGCCCAGCACTCCGAGACGGTCCGTTATCGTGTCTCCCAGAGCGAGGATGGCTTCCGGGGTGGGAAAGGCGTGCGTCAGGCCCTCGGGTGTCCCCTGCAAAGGCGTGCCCAGGCTCTCTGCCATTCTCGCCGCCAGGGTTCCTGCCGCCTTGACGGTTATCTGCTGGCCGAGCACCGTGCGCACGCACATCTCAAAGGCATCAAAGCAGCCCGGAACGCGCAGGCCCCGCACAAAGGCACCGGGCCTGATGCTGTCCAGATGTTCAAGTACCTCACTAATCGAGTCCGGCTCGCAGTACAGGTCAAACAGGCTCTTGACCCGCGCACATACCTGCGTGAGGACAGGCAGCAGGTTTGCGGAGACGGTCAGGGAGAGCGCGTGTTTCTGCTCGTTGTTGCTCACCCGTATCCAGCCCAGACGCTCCTCACCCGCGAGGGAGACGAGGCGGACACTGCGCAGGTAGCTGCCGTCGCGCACAGCCTCAACGCCGCGAATCGCGCGCAGGGCGAGAAAGTCCAACATCTCACTCCATCGATACGGCGGGCGATAGCCCAGATTGAGGGTAATATCCTCGTGCTCACCGCCCGCTCGGGCTCGTTTGCGAAGCGCTGTTGGGGACATTCTGTAGCGCGTCTTGAACAGCTCGTTGAAGCGGCGAAGGCTGCCAAAGCCGGAGGTCATGGCCACCTCCGATATCGGTAGGTTCGTGTCGGTGAGCAGGCTTTTGGCAAGCAGCAGACGTAGTGTCTGAAGGTATTGCACGGGCGAGACACGGTACTCCAATGCAAAGACCCTGCGCAGGTGCCGTGCGGTGCATCCAAGTTTTCCTGCCAGGGCGTCCAGGTTCAGGCCATGCTGGCAGTGTTCCTCGAGCAGTCGCGTCGCCCGGCGCACCAGCGAGGACCTGGCATCGGTTATGGACAGGCCCGGCGCTAGCTCCGGCCTGCACAGGAGACAGGGCCGAAATCCGGCCTGCTCAGCCTCTGCCGCCGTGGCATAGAAGCTGCAGTTCTCCTCACGGGGCAGTTTGGCTCGGCAGACAGGGCGACAGTAGATTCCCGTGGAAGATACCCCCACAAAGAAGCGCCCATCAAAACGCGCGTCTTTGGCCTTGAGAGCGGCGTACCAGATCTGGTGCTCGCTTTCAGTCATAGCTCATACCCGATGCCTTCCTCTCACTTTTGCCTCTCAGGTTCCGCGCACCCATGCCTGCTTAGACAGCAGAAGCTGCGCTGTCTGCAAGGTGCCCTTCAAACAGTATAGAGCTACAGGGAAACTATACTCGCGCTTTTCGGACCTGTCTACAGGGGGAGAGACGGTACCACAATGCAGCAACAGTCAAAAACAGACAGTCCAGTACCCGTTTTGTGTCAAGGAGACAGAGCATCAGTCTCCCTTTCTTTGCTACTTTGTTGAGGTTTCTTCTCCCTCATCGTCTTTGCCATCAACAGAACCAGTGCGGGGAGTATCAGGTAGAGCATGGCCGAGTAGCGATAGCAGGCTACCGGGGCCGCCACAAAGAACGACAGCAGGGTTGACCAGAGCGGGGTGGCGATGATGAGCAGGCTCCAGCGCCGCTTGGCTATCGAAACGACAAGAACGGCCAGGCAGAGGTAGAAGGGGAGCGCGATGTTAAAGAAAACCCCCTTGAGCACATCCGTGATAACAGGAACCGGCCTCGCGGTCATCAGGTAGTCCCAGCCGAGGACAGCCGCGTCGCGGAGCGTGCTTCTCCTTCCCATTGTTTCGTAAAACCCCTCGCTCAGCTGCGCCTTTCCCCCGAATTCCTGTTCTACGTACTCCGGCGTCCAGACATACGACAGCGTAAAGTCCACCGCGTTCATGTATTCGTTATGGCTCGGTTGGTCGCCCCAAAGCCAGAACGATCGCGTCACATCAAGATAGGCGTTGGCATAGGATCCGGGATTTTGAATACCCAGGGCAATCCAGTCGGCCAGGAACTGCGCGTCGGGCTCGATCCCTCTCTTCTCGTTGTCGGCGAGAGAAGGCAGATAGTTCTCTCTCCAGTATTCCTCCGGGTGAATCTCGTCGAGCCGTGCCTTGATGTCGTCCGGTATCGTGCCGCCGTCTACGTAGACGCGCGCTATCTGCTGTGCGGGAATCGAGACCAACTCCTGCGCAGGGCTCGGGGCCACCTGTGCAAGTCTGGCCACACCCTGGGTCAGGGCAAAGGCCAGGGCCAGCACGGCGGTTGCGGCCAGAATCTGCCGCCATCTGGCTCTATAGCACAGCAGGAGGATGAGCAGGATGAAAAACACCAGCAGCACCGCGTTCTTGCGCAGCTCCAAAGCGATAAAGAGAAAGACCGCGAGCCTTATCCAGTTGCCTGGCGAGCGCAGCCACGCACCCTTGCTGTGGACGATCTCGATGATAAAAACGGTGAGGGGGAGCAGGGCTATCATGAAGGCGCTCTCCGTTGAGTAGAGCACGTTGGTGTAGAACAAGAAGCTGGGGCTGAGGGCAAAGACGGCGGTAAGTACCAGACAGGCCCTTTGACTGGCAAGGATGCCCAGCGAACGAAGCCTGACGAGCGACCAGGCACAGCTGAGCGAAAACAGCACATCGTAGACGAGGCCATAGGCTCCCAGGCCCTGTGCGTTATCAAAGAAGGGAAAGGTCAGGACCGTATAGACGATGGAATGCCATTGATCCGGCTCGCCTATCTTGAGCCGAATGGACGAGTACACCTGATCCGCCTGCAAAAACCCCGGCCACACCAGGAAGAACAGCACGATAAGATTGGGCAGCAGCACCAAAGTACCCAGCAGCACAAGTTCCTGCCGGTCTTCAAGATCGTTGCTTAAAAGTCTTTTGAGATTCTGCATAGATAGCATGGTACCAAAAACCCAGGTACGGCAACTACCCGGCAAACAGTTCCGGCAACTCCCCGATGTCTGCCAGGAGTACTTCTGCCCCGGCGTCTACGAGTTCCTGCTCGGTGAACATGCCCCAGAGCGCCCCCACGGCAAACATCTCCGCTGAGCGAGCGGCCTGCATATCAAAGGGGCTGTCACCAACATAGGCGCAGCTTTCTGCCGAAAGCCCCATACGCTCAGCGGCCTCGAGCAGCGGCCCTGGCTTGGGCTTATGTTCTGCCGTGTCGTCGGATCCCAGCAGAAACTCAAAAAAACTGCTCAGGCCCATACGCTCAAGGCCCTGCTCAGCCGGGGCATGCCGCTTGGACGTGACCACGGCGAGGCGCAGGCCCTGCTCCTCAAGCTTGGAGAGGGCTTCCGGAACCCCGTCAAACCCGCCCAGCATGGTCTTGCTCACTATCGCGTTGTTCTCCAGATACGCCTGCAGGAGCGCCTCGCTCTTATCGGGGGCAATCAGCTCCATCTGGGTTTTAAGGGGAATACCAACGAGAGAGAGGAGCTTATCATCCGGTGGGAGCGTGTCCGGGCCGAGCACCTTGGCATAGGCATAGCGAAACGAATTGAGTATCATGTCGCGGGTGTCGAGCAGGGTGCCGTCGAGGTCAAAAAGTACTGCTTTCAAGAGGTTCTCCTATTCATGTTTGGCCTTGAGGAGCGCGTGGGCAAACTCCACCCAGCCATCTACGGTGGGCAGGGTGGTGGTAAACAGGGTTGCAGGGTCTGCCACATGTGCCTCCGCATAGGGCAGTGGGCCGGGCTTCTTGTGGTTGTCCACCAGGACAAAACTGCCGGTGTACATGCCCATGCTCACATCTCCTTCCGCGTCGCCGATGGCTACGGCGTGCTGTGGTACCAGGCCCTTGGCAGCCATGTCGGCAGCCACAGCCTTGCCCTTGCCTGTGCCCCGCGGCATGAGGTGATACACATGGATATCCTCAACGTCGAGCAGGCCGTGGTTCTTGGGATGGATTATCCCGTTGTCGAGCAGCTGCAGGGGGAGCTCACACTGCGCGAGCATGCTATCCGCCTCTCCGCCCGGCCTGGTGTCGATATTGCCCCGCATCAAGAAGGTCACCTCTCTCTGACTGCCCCTCAACTCGTGGATTTCAAGCCTCCCCCGGAAGCAGGTGAGCAGGGTTTGTATCACGCCGTGTTTGGCAATCAGCTCATGGGGTGTCCTGTCGGCCGTATGGTCGTAGTCCTGGTCAAAGTGCTCAGCGGTCCATTCTCCCAGATCAAAGCGCTTCTGGGCACCAGCGCCATAGCCATACTGCACGACGCATCCCATCTCCGCGATAAACTGCTCAAGATTGGCAAGGCGCATGACCTCTGTGCTGGATACGGCATCGCGCCCGGTAACGATAATGACCTTGATATGTGCCTGCTTCAACCGCACGAGGGCCTTGGCCAGGCTGGTTGAGGGCCTGCCCTGATGATTGGCAAGCATGCGGCCACCCGGTGCCAGCAGTGTGCCGTCCAGGTCGGTGTACACGTGGCTTATCTGTGCCAGGGCGGCCTCTGCCGCCGGTGAGTCAAGCGTCTGCATGGTCTCCTCGTTCAATCTCCTCGTCTGTCTGGTTCCGTGCCCTGTCCCATGCCCTGTCCTCGCCCTGCAAAACTGCCGCGTCGCCGGTCAGTTGGACATAGCGCGTGAGAAGCGCAAGCACGCTCTCGCGGTCCTTCTGTATGAGCGCGCCAATCTCTGTTGAGGGTGCAAAGCGTTTGAGTGCTCCGGCGTAGCGTCGCTCAATGCTCACGAGGCTCGTATTCTTGACGAGTTTATCGGCAACGAACACGAGATTTGTTTCTGTGAACAGACGCGGGCTGAGCTTGAGTTCTCTGTCGTGCGCTGCCACTATGCGAGCCAGAGCCTCGTAGCCGAGCTCGTGCAGATGAGCGGCCGCTACCTGGGAGTGATCTGGCTCCAGGCGGTTGAGATCGTGGAGTTCGCCTGCGGAGCGGCAGAGCTCCGTGTCAAAGCCATAGTGCAGCCTGTCCAGTGCTCGCGCCATCCGCTGGGCCAGCTCGGCCACCGCACGCGTATGGTCATGGACGTTCGACGGCGTCTCGTACTGGGCAAACAGCTCACCTGCCAGGGCCTCACTGACCCCACGGGTCTTCCGAACGTGGCGCTCCAACCTCTCGAGAGCCGCGGGATCGTCAGCGTCGAGCAGGATACCGGGGTCGTCTACGACCAACTCCTGCCAGGTATACTGTGCCAGGGCCTGTTTGAGGCCGCCTCTGCCGGCAAAGCCGCGCAGTGCGTCAAAGCAGGCGGAGTCGATGAGCAGCGGGTGACCGCGCCTGCCCTGATAGCTCGGAACGAGCACGGCAGACCGGTCTTGCTCCCAGCGCTCAAGCAGGGCAACAAAGGTTCGAGGACTCACACCGGGCATGTCACCCGGCAGGACAAAGACCGCCTGGGGGGAGGTGTCTGAGGTTTGAGTGGTGGCGTGAGCGGTAGTGGCTGAGACGAAAGCCGGGGAGGTAAGGGAAGCAGCTCCGTCGTCGGCTGTGGCTCGCGGGGCACGTAGCGCCTCCAGTCCCAGCCTGACGCTCTCGAACATATCACTGGCGGCATATGCGGCGTTGTACACAAAGACGCACTGCCCCTGTTCCGGCTGGAGAGGAGCGGCCAGTCCCCGCACGAGGGATTCGTCTGGGCCTTCCCCGAGGCCTTCCCCGGTGCACGGCCTGTTTCCGCGGCCTTCCTTCACATCAAGCAGCGCTGCCTCGACCTCCTGCGCCTGACGCCCGGTGATCACGCAGACCCGCTCCGCCCCGCTGTCGAGAGCGCTCTGCACCGTAAGCTGTATCATCGGAAAGCCATTGAGCGTGAGCAGGGGCTTAAAGCTACCCATCCGCGAGGACAGGCCGGCAACCGGAATTATTGCAGCAACATTGGTCATGATGGTAGTATAGGGCATTGCGTGTGTTATCTGACGCGATACCCTGTTGTCGGATGTGTTCCTGAGGAGGAGAAGCATCGTGGCTGCGCAGAGCCTGTATACCGAGCTGTATCAGCTCCTGGAGGCGGGAGAGACCGTGTTTCTTCTGTCTGAGTACGAGACCGATGGGAGCATCAGCCAAAAGCTTGTACGACAGAGCGACGCCGGCCTGTTTGCAAGCATTGCAGAACTGCAGCTGAGCCCTGACGCTCTCACGCGCGGACCGCTCACAACGTTACAGAACCCCAAAGGCTCGCTCGTGGTGCTGGAACGGTTCATGGCCAGGCCACGCCTGATAATCCTCGGCGGCGGGCATATATCCCTCGCGCTGGCCGATATGGCCGATCTCACAGACTTTGACACCCTCGTCTACGACGACCGTCCGAGCTTTGCCAATCATCAACGCTTCCGCACCGCCAAAACCGTCATCTGCGACTCCTTTACCAAGCTGGCCGAGCATATCCGTTTTGGGCCGAGCGACTTTGTCGTGGACGTCACGCGCGGGCACCTGCACGACAGGGAGTGCCTGGAAGTGCTGCTGGCCGGCCCGGAGCCCGCCTATACCGGCATGATAGGCTCCCAACGGCGCGTGGCCCTTGTTCTCAGCACTTTGAAGAAGGAGGGCTTCAGCGCGCAGAGGATAGAGCACATTCATGCTCCCATTGGCCTGAGTATCGGAGCGCAGACGCCGTCGGAAATCGCCGTGGCCATCATGGCGGAAATCATCGCGGTCAAGCGCACCGGACGGGAGCAGACGCAGTGGCTCAGTTCCAGTCTGGATATGATAGAGGCTGTCGCGCGCAACGGATTCGTGCCGGAGGCCGTCATCACCGTACTCGCTACGCAGGGCTCGGTGCCAACCGAGGTGGGCTGCAAGCTGGGCATGACCTATGAGGGCGCCCTTGCCGGCACCGTGGGGGGAGGCTGCTCGGAAGCGGAAGCCCTGCAGATCGGTCGCGAGCTTATCAGGAAGGGCGGCTGGAAGATCCACGACATAGATCTGACCGACTCGGCAGAGGATGAGGGCATGGTCTGCGGCGGCACAATGCGCGTACTCATCCAGAAGGCTTGAAAGGGCCATCCCCTCACCGGGAACAGCCCTTTCACAAAGAGATGATTGTTGGGTAGAGTCAGCGGTTTAGTACATCCCGCCGCCGCCACCACCCATGGCACCGGCGAGTGCCGCCGGGTCGAGGCCCTCTTTGGGAATATCATTGACCGTGGCCTCGGTCACGAGGATAAGCGCGGCCACACTGGCAGCATTCTGCAGGGCGGAGCGGGTGACCTTGACCGGGTCGATGACGCCGTCTTTGATGAGGTCGCCGTACTGACCCGTAATGGAATTGAGGCCATGGCCCTTGGGCAGGTCCTTGACCTTCTCTACCACGACGGAGCCCTCATAGCCCGCGTTGTCGGCAATGACCTTGAGCGGAGCGGCCAGGCTCTGACGAATGATGTTGACTCCTACGAGCTCGTCGGTATCGTCCACCTTGATCTTGTCGAGGGCGGGGATGGCATCCACGAGGACGACGCCACCGCCGGCTACGATGCCTTCTTCCACGGCTGCACGGGTTGCCTGCAGGGCATCCTCGATACGAGCCTTGCGCTCCTTGAGCTCTACCTCGGTGGCAGCTCCCACCTTGATAACCGCGACGCCACCCGCCAGCTTGGCCAGGCGTTCCTGCAGCTTGTCGCGGTCAAAGTCGGAATCGGTATTCTCAATCTCAGCCCTGATCTGGGCGATACGAGCCTCGATGTCCTTCTTCTTGCCGGCACCATCGACGATAGTCGTGGTGTCCTTGTTCACGCGCACGCGCTTGGCACGGCCGAGTTGGTCGAGCGTCGTCTCGTCGAGCTTCATGCCGAGGTCCTCGGTGATGACCATACCACCGGTTACGGTGGCTATGTCCTCCAGCATGCGCTTGCGGCGGTCGCCAAAGCCGGGGGCCTTGACCACGACGCAGTTGAGCGTGCCACGCAGACGATTGAGCAGCACGGTGGCGAGTGCCTCGCCCTCAAAGTCCTCACAGATGATAAGCAGCGCCTTGCCTGCCTGCATGATGGCCTCAAGGATGGGAAGGATGTCCTGTACGGAAGAAATCTTCTGGGAGGTAATGAGGATGTAGGGGTCAACCAGGTCGGCCTCCATACGCTCCATGTTGGTGGCCATATAGGGCGAGATATAGCCCTTGTCAAACTGCATGCCCTCCACGGTGTCGATCTCGATGCCAAAGGTCTGGCTCTCCTCAACGGTGATGACACCGTCGTTGCCTACCACGTCCATGGCCTCGGCTATCTTCTCTCCAATGAGATCATCACCGGCAGAGATGGCGCCTACGTTGGCAATCTCCTTGTTGTGTTTGACGGGCTTGGACGCCTTCTTGATGTCCGCGACAACCGCATCCACGGCCTTTTCTATGCCGCGACGGATGGCCAGGGGGTTGGCTCCGGCGGTCACGTTGCGCAGGCCCTCGTTGACGATGACCTGGGCGAGAAGCGTGGCGGTGGTGGTGCCGTCGCCGGCTACGTCGTTGGTCTTGACGGCAACCTCGCGCACGAGCTGGGCACCCATGTTCTCAATGGCATCCTCAAGCTCTATCTCCTTGGCAACCGTAACGCCGTCGTTGGTAATAAGAGGGGCACCAAAGCTACGTTCCAGCGCCACGTAGCGACCCTTGGGCCCCAGCGTGACCTTGACCGCTTCGGCCAGTTTGGTAACACCTGCGGACAGCTTGCCGCGGGCCTCCTCGTTGAACTTAATGTCTTTAGCCATGTTGATTTCCTTTCTGGTGATGTATGAGTTGAGGGAGTAAAAGGGGGAGTTTAATTGAATACGGCATAGATGTCATCGGCGCGAAGAATGAGGAAGTCCTCACCGTCCACACTGACCTCCGTGCCACCGTACTTGCTGTAGATGACGCTGTCGCCGGGGTTTACCCCAGGCTTGACAAGATTGCCATTGTTGTCGAGCTTGCCTTCGCCCACGGCGATGACGGTGCCACGCTGCGGCTTTTCCTGAGCGGAGCTGGCGATGAGAATGCCGGATGCCGTTTTGGCCTCGGCTGCGTCCTGTTTGAGGACGACCCTATCACCCAGCGGCGTGATGTTGATCTTGGTTTTTTTTGCACTCATAGGTGCTTCCTCCTTTTCCAGTGGTTCATATACCGATACAGTTAGCACTCAGGGGGTGAGAGTGCTAACCCTCTAAGAATGATAGCTTGGCGGCGGGGATTATCAAGCCCGCACATTGGCAAACGGTCGCTTTGTCATGCAGCCGTTATCTAATGTTCAAACTACGGAGCGGCTACGGAGCGCAAATCCTCTCCCCGCACTTTACGGGCATCAGCACTTTGGGATGAAGCTGGTGCCAGAGAAGAAGCCGGCCTTCTCAAAGTCTTCTCAAAGTCATGCTAACAATACTATTTGTAAAATCGGCCCGTTGCGTTACGATGGAAGCCTGCAAAGAGGACACCATAACGTGGCAAGAACCCTGAGCGAAAGAGAATGTATGACTGCACCGTCTGCCGACCGTCCCCTGCCAGCTGAGTCTGGCGGAGCGGCTCCGCGCAAAACGCAGGATTCCCATAACCAGAGCCCGTTAAAGGTAGGTGGCATCCTGCTCCTGGTGGGCATCTCCGTAGGGTTCATGCAGCACAGGGTGCCCACCATCATGCTCGACATCATGGAGATATTCCGCATGGATGCCGGTACGGCCTCGTGGCTGATGTCGATCTTTGTTCTGGTGGGCGTGTTGGTTGCCATCCCCACGGGCAGTCTGGCCCAGCGATTTGGCTTTAAGAAGATGATCCTTGCCGCCATAGCGCTCGCCGTTGTGGGATCCGTCATCGGTATAGCAGCGGGCGAGATGCGCTCAACGTCGCTCCTTCTCTTCTCGCGAGCCCTGGAGGGCATAGCCTTAACGGTGATTACCGCCTGTGGGCCTATCGGGGTCAGCACCTGTGTGCGCCCGGAACGCCTGGGTACGGCGATGGGCATCTGGGGGGTCTGGGGTTCGCTCGGTGCCGTCGTGGGTGCTGTCGTTGCCCCGAGTGTCTTTGCCAGCCTGGGCTTTGTCTGGGTGTGGATCATCACCGCGGGCTTTGCCATTATAGCGGCCGTTCTTCTCATCCTGCTTATCAGAGATCCCCAGGATGTGCGCAAAGCATCAAGCGGCGTGACACCCGATACACCAGGCGATACAACGCGAGACATACCAGGCGATATAACGCACGGCGTACAGGACAGGGTGCAGGCCCCAGATACTGAGCCCGGTGCTGCTTCTCAGGACAAGCCGCGGTACCGGGAGATATTCACCCGAAGCACGGTGCTCTACCTCTTCGGTTTTATCTGCTTTGGTCTGATCCTCCTGGCGTTTTTGAGCTTCATGCCCTCCATTTTGCGGAGCAAGGGCTATGACGCGACCCTCGCCGGTTTTATCACCACCTTTCCGTCCCTCCTCTCGATTATCTCCGCACCGGTCTTTGGCATACTTTCCGATCGTATCCACCGGGTCAAGCCGCTGTTGGTAGCCGCCTTTGCCGTCTTTGGGCCTGCGGTGTTCGTCATGTTCATGAGTACCGGCGCGGTGCTGTGGGTGGCTGCGCTCGTTCTCGGCCTGATTGGCGCTGGCTGCTTTGGCATATTCCTCGCCGGCTGGACCAATGTCCTGCCGCGCCCCGAGCTCATCCCCATCGCCATGGGCGTTTTTATCCTCGCGCAGTGCATCGGGCAATTCCTGGGAACCTATCTCATCCAGTTCTTCCTGGGCCCGGGCCTCGACCAATACATCCCTGCCGCCTTTGCCCTGCTGGTCATTGGTGTGCTGGGCACGGTGTCCCTGGCGCTGGCGCGCTACCGATAAACATGAGTCACGAGGTTTTAAGGAGAAGGAGAGAGAACCATGCCACGCTTCAACGACTTTCCGCAGGTCTTTCAACCCTATGCCATCGGCAGCATGGAGCTGAAGAACCGTCTGGTGTTCTCACCGGTGGTATCCGGCCATGCAACTATCAGAGAGGGCGAGGTCACCGATAATCTGGTGGATTTTATCGGGGCCTGTGCACGGACCGGTGTCTCCCGTGTGGGAGTGGGTGCCACGCCGGTGGATTTTGGCCGGGCGCGTGACTTCTTTGGCTGCCTCTCTGCCACCCGCGACACCGACGTGGCGGGAATCCGCCGCCTGTCAGAAGAGGTGCATCGCTACGACGCACGGTTCTCCGTGGAGCTGCTGCATGCCGGGCGCATCGCGCAGCCCGAGGCCCTGGCGGGTCGCAAAGCCTATGTGCCCTGGCTCGCCCCCGACATGGATCCGGAGCACTTCCTGCAGGTAGGCGAGGAGGAGATGGGTGAGGTCATCCAGCTCTTCTGCAATGCCGCGCGCCGTCTGGCGGAGGCCGACTGCGATGAGGTGCTTATCCACGGCGCCCACGGCAACTTTGTGAGCGGCTTTCTCTCGCCGGCCACCAATCAGCGCGAGGATGCCTACGGCGGCAGCTTTGAGAACCGTATCCGCTTTCCGCTGAGGCTGCTTGAGGCCGTGCGCGATGAGGTGGGGTCTGCCCTCAACATCGAGTACCGCATCAGTCAGAACGAGTACGCCGAGAACACCATCACGCTCGACGAGGTCATCGGCTTTCTGCAGCAGGCCAGCGCCTTCATCGATTCCGCGCATCTCTCCGGCGGCTGGATATTCGACGCCAACTGGATACGGAAGATGATGCCGAGCTACGTGGAGCCACGCTGCCTTAACGTCGAGCGCGGAGCCCTCATCCATAAAGCGCTCGACATTCCTACGGTCATCGTGGGCAATATCACGACCGTTGAGGAGGCAGAGGCTATCCTTGCCAACGACCAGGCTTCGCTCGTGGCCATGGCGCGTGCCCATCTGGCCGACATGGAGGCGGTTACCAAGGCCTATCGCGGCCAGCCGGAAACGGTACGCCCCTGTCTTCGCTGCATTGAGTGCGCTGCCCGTCCTGCCATGGGAGGCGGCGTGCGGTGTGCGGTTAACCCGGCACTCGGCCGCGAGACCCGCTACGCACACATCGGCAGGGCTGAGGTTAAGAAAAAGATCATGATAGTCGGCGGCGGCCCCGCCGGTATGCAGGCGGCCCAGATAGCCGCACGGCGCGGACACGAGGTGACCCTCTACGAGAAGGACGACGAGCTGGGCGGGCGCCTCAGAGAGGCCTCCGCACTCTATAAGAAAGAGGACACCCACAGGAAGTATCTCGACTGGAGCCGCAGGGCAACCAGGGAGAGCGGTGCCACCATCAGGCTTGGGGTAGAAGTAACCCCTGAGCTGGTGCTCGCGGAGCAGCCGGACGTGGTCATCAATGCCGCTGGCGGCATCCATCACCTCCCGCCCATCGCCGGTATCGACTGCGGAAAGATCGTGAGTATCACCGACGCGGAGTTGGGTCGGGTTCCCGTGGGCAGGAGCGTATTGGTCATGGGCGGCGGTATCTCTGGCCTTGAGTGTGCCATCCAGCTGGCCTACGAGGGGCACGAGGTCACGATCATCGATATGCTTCCCACGGATAAGCTCTGGCGCGAGGTCATGAATGAGCTCCGCAGCGGTCTCATTGAGCTTAAGGAGCAGTTTGGCATCGAGCTTATCGACGATGCCACGATAATCAGGATAGGGGAGGATGCCGTGGAGTATCGCCTGAGCGACGGCACGGCAGGCTCGGTGCAGGCAGACAGCTATGTGGCGTCGTTTGGCATCGTACCCCAGCGCGAGTTCAACCTCGCCATCAAGGACACCCTGCCCGAGGTCAAGCTTGTCGGGGATGCCCGTGAGCCCCATAATATCTTCTGGGCCAACATGGACGCCTTTAATGTGGCCGTGGAGTTATAAGGTATAAGTGCAACAGGACGTAAGGAGGAAACTATGGCTGGACGTATTCAGGACAAGGTCTGTATCATCACCGGTGCCTCATCGGGTATTGGCGAGGCTGCTGCGCGCCTCTTTGCCGAGCAGGGGGGCAAGGTTGTGTTAGCAGCCAGGCGTGATAAGACACAAAACATCGTCGATGAGATCAAAGCGGCTGGCGGTGAGGCGCTGTTTGTCAGAACCGATGTGCTGGAGCTTGCCGACATCGACACCCTCGTGCAAACAACGCTGGACACTTATGGTCGCATCGACGTGTTCTTCGGCAATGCCGGTGTGGGCAACTTCTTTGCCATTGAGGACATGGACCTCGAGAAGGACTTCTACTACACCATCAACACCTTCATGCGGGCCAACTGGTGGGCGGCCAAGCGCATCCTGCCGCATATGATGGAGCAGGGCAAGGGCGACTTCATCTTCACCACCTCCTGTGCCGCCTACAACGGCGTGGCTCAGGGCAGCGTATACTCTGCGGGCAAGGCCGGCATCCACTCCCTCATGCGCGCCATTGCCATGGGCTACGGCAAGTACAATATCCGTGCCAACTGCGTGGTGCCGGGCCTCACCACCACCGAGCTTTCCCCCGCGGGCGGCGCGATGGAGCAGATGCAGGTTCCCTATATTCCCATGGGTCGTCCAGGTACCGCCAAAGAGGTTGCCTACGCCGCGCTGTTCTTTGCCAGCGATGAGTGCCGCTACGCCACGGGCGACGAGCTGATCATCGACGGCGGTGGAGACCACCTGGGCGTCATGTACCCCGAGGCCGCCGAAAAGGGCATAGACAACGAAGGCTTCAACATAGGCGAAGGCGGTACGACGGTTACCCTGGAGTAGTGCCACTTCAGCCAGCGCAGACGAAAAGCTAAGGCGGAGCAGGGGAGAAGAGCCGGTGTCTCGACCTCCCGTGGAGCACCCGCTCCGCTTGTGCTACCTATCCAAAGTCCCTACGGTTACGTGAGGGTATCGAGTACCATTAAAATGGGGGTCGCCAAGGCGCAGGCGATGCAGAGTGCTGGCTGCGGACTCAGGCGAGAAGCAGGAGAATTGGAGCAAAGGGGCAAGACTGCGAAAAGGCAGCACACAGAAGCACCCGAGGTAGATGCCACAAAAGTCGGGGAAAACGAGTGTGCCAAAACCTATAGGTTTTGGTACACGTAAAATCACCCTTGAAAACGGAAGACCCCTGTCTGTCCGTTGCAGGACTATTTCACAGTATAACAGCTTGTAGATGGATTGTTTCGAGAAATTTCCATCAATTTTTGCCCTCTTCAATTTCCACTCAAAATGAGCACAAAAACGGTGTGCCAAAACCTATAGGTGTTGGGACAGGTATTTCCGCAGGTAAAGCGCCATAAAACAGCACCATGAAAGGGAGGTAAAGCACATGAAAAAGAGACAG
>JAIRZP010000067.1 GCA_031267175.1 Coriobacteriales bacterium
ATGCTCTTGTCCCAGGGCTCGACAACCAGCAGATGCGCGTCGGGCGACTTGATGCCCGCCAGCTGGGTTATGGGCGTGGGCGTACCGTAATAGTCTACGTTGATGCGCTCACGCGTAGCCGCGGAGGCCCTGCCCGTTCGAACCGAGGAGAACTCATGGTTCAGATTCTCCAGACACTTGTCCATCTGGGACTCGTGGGAGGCGATAATATCATCGACCGTTGACATAGTTGCACCTTTCCGTTTTCGTACATCCTGCGTTCGTTTTGCCCCTTGCCCTCTCTGCGCGAGGGATGGCTTTGACACAGCGCTATGCGTGCACCACGGTGCCCACCGGCTCGCCTTTGAGCGCGCGGTTCATGGTACCGGGAGGATCGAGAGAAAAGACGATGAGCGGCAGCTTGTTGTCCATGCACAGCGATATGGCCGTGGAATCCATGACGTGCAGCTCCCGCGTGAGCACATCCAGATAGCTGATGGACGTAAAGCGCTGGGCCTCGGGGTTCTTGACCGGGTCGGCGTCGTAGATGCCGTCCACCTTGGTTGCCTTCATGAATACGTCCGCGTCTATCTCGCAGGCACGCAACGCCGCTGTGGTGTCGGTGGTGAAGTAGGGGTTTCCCGTACCTCCGGCAAAAATGACGACGCGCCGCTTCTCCAGGTGACGAATGGCGCGGCGGCGGATATAGGTCTCGGCTATCTCGTGCATGGAGATGGCGCTCTGCACACGGGTGAACACCCCCGCGCGCTCCAGCGCCTCCTGCAGTGCCAGGGCATTCATGACGGTCGCGAGCATGCCGATATAGTCGGCCTGCGAGCGATCCATGCCCTCCGTAGAAGCAGCCATGCCCCGGAAGATATTGCCACCCCCCACCGTAATGGCGAGCTCAACCTCCCGTGTATCCATGATTTCCTTGATCTGCGTGGCGAGGCCACTGATGACCCTGGGATCGATGCCAAAACCCTGACCTCCGGCCAGATGCTCTCCTGAGAGCTTGAGTAAGACGCGTTTGTAGCTATAGTCAGACACAGTATTCCTCGCTATTTCTCTCAGCACAGGCACGATGGAGACAAACGTGCTCTGCTCACTATAACAAAACGGGCGATGTTCGTTCTTGCACACCTGTGACCGTTTCCCAAAGGGTACCTCTCAGTCGAGCTGCTGACGGCGCACAAGCTCGGCAAACAGGCCGTTGCGCTCGATGAGCTCGTCATAGCTGCCGTCCTCTGCGATGGTGCCGCCCTCCAGCACGACGATACGGTCGGCTTCACGTATGGTGGAGAGCCGGTGGGCGACGATGATGCGAGTACACTGGAGCGCCGCGAGCGAGTCGGAGACGTGCTTTTGCGTGATGTTGTCAAGCGCGCTCGTGGCCTCGTCAAACATCAGGATACTCGGCTTGGATGCGATGGCCCGCGCTATCATGACGCGCTGCTTCTGCCCGCCCGAAAGCCCACCGGAGCCCTCGCTTATCATCGTGTGCATGCCCATGGGCATGGCACGGATGTCGTTGGCCACGCCCGCCATCTCGGCGGCCTCCCAGGCCTCCTTCAACGTGAGGTGGGGCGCGGCTATGCTGATGTTGGAGAATACATCGCCCTGAAACAGCTCGCCGGCCTGCAAGACAACACCCATGGAGCCCCTGAGCGACTTGAGGTCGAGTTTGGTCATGTCGCGTCCGTCGTAGTAGATGGCACCGGTTCCAGGCGTCTCAAAGCCGAGGAGCAGGCTCAGCAGCGTGGACTTGCCGCAGCCCGTCCTGCCCACTACGGCAACATACTCGCCCTGGCGGATGTTCAGATTGACGTTGTCCAGTATGAGCGGCCCGCTCTCGTCGTAGCGGAAACTGAGTTCCTCAACGCGGATGCTGCCCCTGAGCCCCTCCACTATCTCCCTGCTCTCCCCAAGCTCGGCCGGCTCGGCAAGCAGCTCATGGGCGGTCTCGAGTATGGGCTTGATATTGGCCGCACTCGCCACGATGCTGATGATGGGCATGAGCGCGCCGGCCACGAGCCCGTAGGCGGTCATGAAGGCAAAATAGCGGGCAATATCCAGGCCGGATATTGCGGCAACGGCATAGATGAACAGCATGCCCGCAAGACCGGCCGCCACGTTGAGGCCTGGCATGAGCTTGAGCAGGAAGGGAGGGTTATAGTCGCAGCGGGCCTGCTCCTTATAGACCTCCGCCCACTTGGCAAAGGCCCGCTTCTCAGCGCCGGAAAGCCGTATTTTCTGGATGCCGGCATAGAGACTGAACACGAGCGCGCCCATGCGGTTGGCCACCGGCAGCCTCGTGCGCAGCAGCCTCTGTTGCAGGTACACATTGAGAAGGCCGGCGAGGATCTGCAGAGCTATGGCGCAGAAGGCGGGGAGGGCAAGCGTGGGCGCTATGACGAAGATCTGTGCCACATATACCACGGAGAAGATGGAGGCAAACGACGTCGTAAAGACGCAGTCCGTAATAAGAAGCGAGACCGTATTGAGGGCCTGTATACGATTTGCCAGGTCGCCCGCGCTGAACCGCTTAAAAAAGGCCGGAGGCATGTTGATGAGCTTGCCAAAGACGGCACTCTCCGTAACGATCTCGAGCTTGGTAATGATGCGTGTTGCCGCAAGACCCCGCGTGATGCCAAAGAAGAACGCCGAGAGTGCTGCCCCTATGAGCAGCGAGCAGAGTGCCCCGAGATCCTCAAGGTGTCCGGCGGGGATAACACGGGAGAAGATGAACTCGTTGATCCACGGCAGAGCAAGCCCCGCAAGCGCCGTGGCCACGGTTGCCAGCAGCACCAACGCGATGTCGGTCTTCTCTGTTTGTTTGAACAGGAAGCGGGCAATGCCACGCAGATTCGTTGCGTCGTTGGGCAGCGGCCGGTAGAAGCAGACGGCATCCCCTTCAAGCAGAGCGGCCGTTCTGGCATTGACCTTAACCTTTTGTCTGCGCTCGTAGTCGTAGAAGCGGTAGCCGCCCAGTGTGGGAATGAGCGCTACGAAGCCTCCCGTGCGGGTCCGTGCCAGCATC
>JAIRZP010000255.1 GCA_031267175.1 Coriobacteriales bacterium
CGCAACCTTCTCACCAACGCTTACGTTGACATGCCCAAGGTCTACTGGAATCTCAGCACCCGCAGGATTCTGACCATGGAGTTCATGGAGGGCGTCAAGATAAATGACCTTGCCGCGCTTGACGCGCTGGGCATCGACCGTCACGCTGTCGCAGTTCACCTCATTGAAATGTACCTCCAAATGGTTCTGCGCGACGGGGTTTTTCACGCCGATCCTCATCCCGGCAATGTTTTTGTGCGTACTGACGGGACGATACTGCTTGTCGATTTCGGCATGATGGGAACCATTTCTTCAGACATGAGAAGTGGCTTCACAAACTTGGCTACCGCAGTTTTTGCTCAAGATGCGGAGCGGGTGGTGGCAGCCTTCCGTGAGCTTGGTTTTTTGCGCAAAGATGCTGAAGCGGGCGCACTTGCCAAAGCGATTCTCCCGATTCTCAAAGGAACGTTTGCGGGCAGCGCATCAACGTCAGAGAAGAAAGGGCTCTCTCGTCTCGATATCAGCGAGCAGACTGCCGATGACCTAAGAGAGTTCTTTTACACACAGCCGTTTCTTTTCCCGGAGAATATAACATTTCTCGGCAAGGCGTTCTTCACCGTTCTCGGCGTTTGCACGGAGTTGGATCCTGAGCTTGATTTGATGGAAGAGCTGACCCCTCTCGTCGAGGCTTATCTTGGTGCCGATGCCACGCAGAATGTCATCTCCACGATACTCGGTGAGTTGGGTAAGCTGCTTCCCCAACTGTATCCCACCGCCCTGCGCCTCATCGCCATCAGCGAGAAGGTCGCCAATGACGATCTGGTGGCCCGCCTGCCAAAGACTCAGGAAAAGCGCATCATCCAAAACCAAAGCGCACAGTCGCAGCGCATAGTGCGCACGATTATCGGTGCCGTGCTGTTTCTGGCAGGCACTCAGGTCTTTTTGGACGGTGCATACATCACCGTGTCCGTCACCGCGATGGGTCTGGGAGCCGTCGTTATGGCCTTGCAGCTGCGCGTTCCCAAAGACGAGCGAAAGCGCAGGTTTCGCCACCCCGGACTGTGATTCCAACCTGCCCAGCTAATTCCCCTATGTCCTATGCAGAAGAAGCAGTTTTCTTTCGCCTGTTGATCAACTTATCGAAAGCGGCAACCACGCCCGGCAAGACGAATATGATGAGGACGGAGGCGCAGAGCGCGCCCTTTGCGATTGTCAGGCATATCTCGCCGATTGTGGGGTTCTCGAACAGGAAGCCGACGCTCCCCGTGACCAAAACCACGACGAGGCTTGATGTGAGTATCGTGTGTATCGAGCCGTTGTAGGCGGCGGTCAAGGCTTCTCGTCTGCTGAGGCCCGGACGTGTTTCCCGGAAATAGCTCGCAAAGAGAATCCCCCAGTCAATGGTGGCACCCATGAGGATGCACTGCACGATGAGCAGCGCCAGATAATACATATTGCTTCCTTGCAGCCCCGTAAGGCAGATGGTCAAAAAGACGCCGCTTGAATTTGTGGAGGTAGGTCTGTCATGGAAAACCAGCGTGTCCGCTTGAGCAAGAAAATGCTGAAAGACTCTCTGGTTCGCCTTTTGCGAGACAAGGATATTCAGAAAATCACCGTCCATGAGATATGCGACGGGGCACAGATCAACCGGACGACATTCTATAAATACTACGGCAGTCAGTATGAGCTGTTGGAGGATATAGAGAACGATATTTTCTGCGAACTGGAATCGCATCTTACCGAGCCTGAAACGCAACAGAGGCTAACGGAAAGCGACGGCCTGACGCAGACGCTCGCCTATCTTGAGCGCGAAGAAAAAAGGCTTCGGCTGCTTAACGCCACGATTGACAAGGAATTTGCCGACAAGCTGTTTGACTTGACCTTCATACAGAAGCTGGTTCACGAGAATACGCCGGAGCACTACACGGACGATGAGGCAAAGTATCTCCATACGTTCATCAAGCATGGCGGGTATGCGATGATTCGTGAATGGCTTAACCGTGAGAACAGGGAAACACCGCAGGAGATGTCGGCCCTCATGCAAAAGGTGATGTCTCGCTTGGTGTACGAACAGCAGAAAGCACACCGTCGTTAACGGCACCTGAGCGGATGGTACAAAACTGGCGGGCCAGCTGTGGAGTTCCAATCTGATTGACAGATGATATACCTGTCTTCAATAACGCACTGAGACCGACAGGCTCCTGCCGCTGCCATTGACTGCAAGCTCTTTCACAACCTTGCCTTCGTGTGTGAGCGCCAGCTCGATATGCCTGAGAACGATGCCCATGTCGAACAGCCACAGTCTGCCCGGAAGCACCCTGCCAATGCCGCGCACGTTCACCTTCGCCTCAACCTGCCTGTCCGAGAAGGTCAGGAACCAAGGCTGAAGATTCACGGCCGACGGTGCGAGCCTCGCCGCACGGGCGACCGCGTTGTCCTCGTTGCTGATCTCCAGGATGCCTTTCCGCTTGAAGTCGTCCTCGCCCTTGCGATGCGGCATGCTCGTCCGTCCGAAACCGAGCAGGATGCGGTAATCGGGGCTCTTCCCAAGCGGTGTCGCCATGCCGCACCATACGCTCCCAAGGCCTTGGTTTTGGAGCCACAGGTCGACACCCTGAAGCGTGTAGCCGATGTTCACGCAGGCCGCCTCGCTTTCCTCGGAGTACGCCAGAATTGCATAGGGCGCGAAGCCGCCCTTGAGCCTGTCCCTGTCCACGATTTCGAATCCCGCAGACTGCCCCGGCAGCTGCCCTACGTTGTCGAGATACCTTTGAAGCTCAGAAAGCGCCGCAGCATCAGGCGGCTCCTCGTCGTACCGGCGCACGCTGCGCCGGGCGAATATCGTCTCGTAGAGCGTCATCTTCGGGTTCCTCCTGCTCCTTTGGCTAAGACCTCACTGCTCTGTTGGCCCCCTCATGCGGGCAAAGACATCGCTCCTTGAAACTGGTCTAGAATGAGAGCTGTGTTCTCCATCGCGTTCGCGCTCCTCTTGGGTTGAATGGTTTAAGCACATGAACATTAGAACACAGCATACAATGAGGGGCAGGCAGGATTTGCTTTGGTAAAGAGAATCGAGACGAAGAGACGGTTTTACGCATACCTCGTAGAACAGAGGAAAACCATATAAGAGTCATTGGGTTTAACGCAGGCTGCACAAAAAGAGAACAGATAACCTGCGGCACTGAAAGACAAGGGGAGGTTTGCTGGCAATGATTGAGGTCAAAGGCGCGTTCAACTCCGCTCTGTGCTACTGCGACGATGACAAAGTCATCGCACAGCTAAAGGCGGAGGGGCGGGAACGTGAGATTCAATCTACCGTAAAGCGCCTGAAGAACGAAGGCGCGTACAGGGTGACGATGCCCAAGGATCTGGCTTACGCTTCCGGCAGCCTGTTTGATGACTATGTCCACGATATGAAGATCATTCAGAGCTTTGCTGCCCTGAACCGCCAAGCGATGACCGAGGTCATCCTGCGCGAGATGGGGCTTCCAAGGGTCGGCGAATTGACTACAACCCACAACTACATCGATACCGACTCTATGATACTCCGCAAGGGCGCGGTTTCCGCAAAGGCCGGAGGTCACCTCTGTCTACAATTTCAAGGCGAGCGAATAGGGGCCGGGAAATCTGAAAGTAAAGGCCGTAAAACTGAG
>JAIRZP010000227.1 GCA_031267175.1 Coriobacteriales bacterium
CCAAAAATTGATTGTGCTCTGCCGACCTGTGCGCTGGCGCAGAGTATGGTACAATTACGCACAGTAAAAGCGCCTGGGGCAAAGCAGTGGGTATGTTTTGCGGGACCAGGGCAAAAGACGAGAAAAGTGAAAGTGAGGTACACGATGTTTGCACTGAAGACACAGACCCCAGATCTGGGGGGGGGGGGGGGCTCACCACCTTATAGCAAGCTGCCCCGCCACGCACGGGGAGGGCTTACACCATCATCATACACATCGCACCAAAGGAAGATGTCGCAGGTCTGAGGACTGCGGCGTTTTGCGTTCTGGAAGGGATGCACAGCGTGGCTTTACGCTCGTCGAGCTCATCGTCGTTATCGTCATATTGGGCATCCTCGCCGCCATAGCAATACCCGCGCTCACCGGCTATATCGCCAAGGCGGAGGATAAGGAATATGAGATGCGTGCCCGCGACATCGCAGTGGCCGCACACGCCGTACTCGACGAGGCCTACACAAAAGGTGAATTTTCTTCAACTGCTAATCAAGGTATGCTGAAAACAGGCAACCTCTCGCTTTCTGAGAGTGGGAGAACTATCTGGCTTGAGACGCTTGCCCATTTTGCTGCTGGTACCGATGGCAGCTTTCTTCGTTACTACCGGCAGATGTCCGCTCTACTGGGAGAGGAGTATAGGGAATTCAACGAAGACAGTGGTGAATGGATATTCTCCCTCGTTCTTCCTCCAGGCGAAACAGATCCCGCCACAGCCCTAGGTTTTGATGGTTTCTATTGGTACTACTTCCCCGGTAGCGGAGCCTGGGCTACCGGTGAACCTGTTATCGTCGTGACCTACAAGGTCAGTCCTCTGGAGGTACTCGACAGTAAATCATTTTCTGCATTTGAACAAGAGATCGATGAGGGCATCGCTTATGATCCAAATGCCGGCTACCAGGTCTATCATCTCGTTGCGTCGTAAAGCGATAAGCAAGCCCATCACCGGTCGCTCCTCGACTCCTTCACCAGACGCATGAGTTCTTCTTGGGAGTGCAGCTCCATCTTGCGATAGATATTGCGGGTGTGGGTCTTGACGGTTTCTGAGGCGAGAAAGAGCTCGCTCGCAATCAGGGCGCGTTGCTGTCCCCGGGCCAGCCTCACGAAGACCTCTAACTCGCGCGCGGTGAGCTCAAAGCCGTCGGCCACGAGCGTGCAGGATACGACGAAGCTGTCGCCCTGCTGCTCGCTCTCGTCGGAGGGCCGGATCATGCCCCAGCCCTTTTGCAGGTTCTGCTTGTTGGACAGGAATAAGGCCGCCGAGAGGATGCAGAAAATCATGATGACGGCAAGTGCCTCGAGTCCGCCGTCCTGCGTGGCATAGGCGCTCCGCACCAGCTGGCCCACTATGCTGCCAAAGACCTGCCCGAGGATCAGGGCGCAGGTCGCAACGGGAAAGACCCAGTTGACAGGCAGGCCCCGGTGCTTGATGAGATGGACACACAGCGCCCACATCAGAATGTCGATAAAACGGTAGCCGAGGGCGTTGACGAGCCAGCCTCCCATGAAGAAGCTGCCCGCCGCGGCCATGACGACAAAGCTCGCCGCCAGAATGACAAATCCCACATGATAGATGAGCTGATTGAAATCCAGCTTGAAGGCAAAGACCACCACAAAGACCGCAATGGCGCCCAGAACCGAACCCACCACGCTCACGAGCATGGTCTCCTGGGTGCTGCCCACGATGAGGAGGATGGTCTGCAAGATGCCAAAGGCGGTGCCTTGGATAAACGAGGTGGGCAACAGGCGCCAGGGCAGGTAGAGCCCAACCGAATCCTCCTTCTGCCTTTGATGGGGAGCGGGCTTGAGCTCTCTTATGAGGATGGCAGCGCAGACGAGCGGCAGCAGCACGAGAATGGCCCACTCCACCGCAGGCGGCAGCAGGGAATAGAGCAGGATGAGGATCATGGCCCCCACGGTGCCCGAGGTGATGTGGATTATCGTCTTGCGCGAGCCCAGTCCGCTCATGAGCCGGCCCCATTCGGTGTGGATGCATGCCGTGCCTCCACCGGCTAACAGCCCACCGAGGATAACGAAGATGCTCGTGAGGGTGCTGCTGGTGGTAGGAAAATTAGAGAACAGCGCAATGCTGGCAGCCCCAAACGAGGTTATGGCTCCTACTGAGACCCGATAGAGCGTACTCTGGGGAGCAATCCGCCTGGTGGCATACAGGATGCCGAGCAGCAGGAACACGGCTCCGTAGGCGGCGAGCGGAACCACCCAGCTCGCGATACCCTGCAAGGGGATGACGAGGATGCTGGAATTGAGGAACGAGCTCTGGGCCACAAGCCAGACCCAGAGCCAGAACAGCGAAAATCCGAGGGTAATCAAGGGGTGAGTCTTTACTTCACTCAAAAGGCCCAAGAAGTAACGCGACTGTTTCTGCATGGAAACCTCTCCTCACAAACGGGATAAACCGGTTGTCAGAGCTCCTTTCTCTCTTCCTTCCTGAATAGTATACCGCAAAGTTTACGTCTACCCCTGACGGGGGTAGTGTTTGATTGTGAGGATTTACCCGGGGTATCGGTATTCCCATTTCTTCCTGAGCCTCGTAGTATGGGTTCCAAGAGGCAGCTTACTGCGTTCCAGCCCGGGAGAAGCAGGCAATCGTAGCAATGCGGAAGCAGGCAACGGTGGCAACGTGCACTATTCCGGATGAGCGCATACTCAGGCTGCCAAACCACGAGATAAGGAGAAGAAGATGAGTAAGAAACAAAGCAAGGACCTTGAAAAGGACGCAGGCCTTTCAAGGCGACAGTTCCTGGTGGGCGCGGGTCTTGCCAGCGCCGCGGTCGGTACCGCGGGCCTGGCTGCCTGTGCGCCGAGTTCACCCAGTCCGGCTCCTGCATCCGGCCAGGCGGCGGACAGCGCCGGCGCTTCGTCTGCCAGTCTCACCGGAGACCGTCTGGGTGCCAACGACGCTGTTGACTGGCAGTTCCTTAAAAAACCCGAAGACATCCCTGCCGATCAGATTACCGGCGAGGAGGACGTTGACGTGCTGGTTGTCGGCGTTGGTTGGGCCGGCGTGGTGGCCGCAGCATCTGCCGCTGAGAAGGGCGTCAAGGTGCTGGCCATCGACAAGGGTGAGACCTGGAGCGGGCGCGGCGGGCATATCACCGCCTACGGCTCAAAGATAGTGCAGCAGTTCATGGCGGAGGGGTGGATTCCCCAGACCGACTACTCCCAGACCGTGCGTCGTCTCATCCAATGGGCAACGGGCCGCGTCAAGGAGCCGCTGCTGTGGGAGATTGCCAAGAAGTCGGGTGCCTGCATGGACTGGCTCGTGGATCTCGTAGCTGACTCGGGCCTCCATGCCACGATGTGGTGCGATTACTACAAGGGTCCCGACTACTTTGAGGAGCCCGTTACGCACTTCTTCTATGACGACACCACTGATTTCATCTACCTGGACGGCGTTTCCACGGGCCTCGGCATGGTCGTGCTGATTCCCGCGGTTATCAAGAAGGCCGAGGAATTCGGCGTCGAGTTCCGGTACAGCACCCCCTGTGTGCGTCTTCTGCGTGAGGGCACAGGCCCGGTGACCGGAGCCATCGTGGGCGAGGAAGGCAACTACACTCA
>JAIRZP010000236.1 GCA_031267175.1 Coriobacteriales bacterium
ATCTCGGCCTCCGGCCACCTTTTGGGGGTGCTCAACGACATTCTGGACATGGCCAAGATAGAGTCGGGCAAGTTTACGCTGGTTACTGAGCCCTTTGCCCTGCTCGCAGCCATGCGCGAGGTGGAGGAGATATTCACGCAGCGTTGCACGGAGAAGCATCTAGGCTTTGGCGCCAGCTATGACAGGGGTGTTGACACCGGCGTGGCGGGCGACAAGCTGCGCCTCAAACAGGTGCTCATCAACCTGCTCGGTAATGCCGTCAAGTTTACGGACAGCGGCGGAGAGGTGGCCTTTACCGTGCGTACCGTGCGCGAGTCCGCCGAGCACATTACGCTGGAGTTTGCTGTGGAGGACACGGGTATCGGCATGACTGAGGAGCAGCGTTCGCGTCTGTTTACGCCCTTTACGCAGAGCGAGGACAGCATCTCGGTGCGGTACGGCGGTACGGGCCTCGGCCTCGCGATAAGCCAGACCATGGTACAGAAGATGGGCGGCGAGATTGAGGTTCAAAGCGCTCCGGGAGAAGGCTCCCGGTTCTTCTTTGTCGTCTCCTTTGAAAAGGCCCAGCTGGCGCAGACGCATGAACAGGCACGGGAGACTCCCGATTTTGAGGGCAGGAGAATACTCCTGGCAGAGGACGTGGAGGTCAACCGTGTCATCCTGCGGGAGCTGCTCGCCGACAGTGGCGTGATAATCGAGGACGCGGAGAATGGACGGGAAGCCGTTGAACGCTTTGAGGCCTCACATCCCGGCTACTACGACGTCATTCTCATGGACATCCAGATGCCGCTTATGAACGGCCACGACGCGGCCCGGGCGATACGGGAACTCTCCCGTGAGGACGCCTCCACCGTACCCATCATAGCCATGACGGCAAACGCCTTTAACGAGGACGTGGAAAAGGCGCTGGCCAGCGGCATGAACAGGCATCTTGCCAAGCCTGTGGATGTGGCCGTCGTCTACAGCACACTCAGGGAGTTCCTGGGTGATGGGCCCCGGAGCTTGAACAGGGATTGAGTGCCTGCCCTATGGGGCATCCTTTTTGAAGAGGTCTCCGAGGGCGTTGTCGCTGAAGCCATCGCTGTAGGCGCTGGGTATGACAACGGTGCCTCCCGAACCCTTGACGCTCTCGTAGAGCAGGTGCATGGTGCGCAGGCGCAGGGCTATCTTGTCGTCCTTATACACCTGAGAGGCGTCAACGAGCATCTCCGATATGTCTCGCTCGACCTCCGCAAGCACCATCCGGGCGTTCTTCTCGCGTTCTGCCTGCGCTTCTATCGACATGACATTCTGCAGATCCTGCGGTATGACGATGTCGCGGATTCCCACGGAGAGTATCGAGATGCCCCAGGCCGAGGTTCGGTCCTCGATAACATCCTGCAGTTCCTCGTCAAGCTGGTTCCGCCGAATGGCCACCTCCGCTACGCTGGCCCGTCCAATGGCATCGCGGAGTGCGGTCTGGGCTACGAGGGAGACCGAGTTGTAGTAGTTCTCCACTTCAAGGCAGGCCTTCTCGGCATCCCAGACCATCCAGAACAGCACGGCATCCACGTTGATGGGCACCAGGTCGGAGGTGAGCGTCTCCTCTGCGCTGAAGCCCGTGAGCATGAGGCGCTGGTCTGCCCTGAGCGCGGTGCTCTCGATAAAGGGAATGGTACAGTACAGGCCCGGCCCCTTGGTCCTGCTGAACCTGCCAAAGCGCAGGATGACGACCTTCTCCCACTGGAGCGCCACGTGCAGGGTAAGCGTTGTCAGCGCCGCACAGCCCAGAGCCACGCACACCGCCCAGATGTTCAGCTCGCCCAGCAGCACAAAGCCGGGGACAAACACGATGCAGAACGCTATAACAAAGACAAAGGCCGAGAATATAATAGACCCGTTCTGTGTGGTCTTTCTGTCGGCACGCGAGCTGTAGCGCTCAATCGTCGGTGCGGGTTTGGGCTTGCCCTGCTGGGTTTTTCCCGTTTTTTCTTTCATAGATATCCCTCTTTTCGCTTGCCAGGCTCTGTGACTCCTCTTTTATGGTTTGGGTCAGGGCGACCATGTGGTGCTGTACCTCATCAATCGACATGCCCATGCTCAGGCACCGTTTGATGCTGTCCTCGATGATCGCGTCGGCGACCCGTGCGGTATCGTCGCGCTTCTCTTTGCCCACATCGCGTACGTACACGCCTTTTCCACGGACCGAGATGACGTAGCCATCGTGCTCAAGGTTGACGTACACCTTGCTGACCGTGTTGTAATTGATGGATGTCTCGGCAGCGAGCCTCCTCACGCTGGGGAGCTGGTCTCCCGGCTGATAATGGCCCGTGCTGATAAGGTAGACAAACCGGTTGCGCAGCTGCACCCATACGGGCAGCCCCGAAGACTCGTCTACTTCAAATATGTTCATCGCGTCTCTCTCGTTGTGGCTGGCGCACTGCGGTGTTTCCACCATGGAGGCCCTGTAACAGCAGTCTGCATTGTACTGCATTCGCCCTGGAGAAAGAGGGCGGGCGGCAGGTACGCGATAGGAGACGGAAGGTGCCCGGGTTGGGCAGGGTTCAGCGGAGCCATGGTCAGTGGACTCCCGCGGACACGATGCAGTACCTCAGGCAGAAGCCTCCAAGCAGGCAGAGTATCTGAGCCGCGGGAAGCAGCAGCACCTTTTTGGAGAGTATGGAGTACAACTCTGCAACCAGGGGAAGCGCGATGCCAAAACCCAGGGCGCCCACAACAAACCACAGCTGGAGGTCCGGCCCAAACAGCAGGTCCAGAGAACGCAGCGCCGTGGCATTGAGCGTACTCTGGGCTACCAGCACAGCCAGAGCAACGGCCTCAAGGAGCAGGGTGGTCACATGACCGATGTGGAGCTGCACCATGCGCCTGTTGAGCCACTCGATGCTGCTCGAAAAGCTCGTAACCAGAAACATGAGCGCCATGCCCAGGGAAACCGAGCTGAGCACAAAGAGGGCAGGAATGGCATAGCTGCTCCAGAACGGCACCGTCCAGATGCTCTGGAGAAAGACCCCCACATAGCCAATGAGCAGGAGCGAACTGAGTGCGCACAGCACTTCGGCAGCCTTCTTGACCCTGGACGATACCTGCGGGGCTTCGAGATAGTTCACGATGGTGAGGAACAGAGCCAGGAGTACCGTTGTCAGCAACACAAACGAGCCAAAGCTCAAAACCGTGGCCGTAG
>JAIRZP010000237.1 GCA_031267175.1 Coriobacteriales bacterium
CTGTCGGCGTCCACCGCTCGCCAGTCAAACCCCAGGCGGTCGCAGATGCGGCCGTAGGCCTCCGCCTGCTCATCGTAGTGCTGTTGCAGCGACTCCTCGGAGCTATGAAAGCTGTAGCAATCCTTCATGATGAACTCCCTGCCACGCATGAGGCCAAAGCGGGGGCGTATCTCGTCGCGGTACTTCCACTGGATGTGATAGAGGCTTTTGGGCAGCTCGCGGTACGAACGCAACTCGCTCCTGACCAGGGAGGTTATCAGCTCCTCCTGCGTAGGCGAGAGGGCAAACTCGTGGCCGTGACGGTCCGCAAAACGCATGAGTTCCGGCCCGTAGACGTCCCAACGCCCGCTTTCGTGCCAGAGTTCTGCTGGCTGGATTATCGACATGACCATCTCCTGCGCCCCGATACGGTTCTGTTCCTCGCGCACTATCTGCTCTATCTTGCGCAGCACCCGATAGCCGAGGGGCAGAAAGGAGTACACGCCCGCCGCCACCTTGCGAATCATCGCGGCACGCAGCAACAGACGGTGCGAGGCCACTTCGGCATCAACGGGGTCTTCTTTCAGCGTAGGCGCGTAGAGGGTGCTGAGGCGTAACATCTGGGTGTCTAACAATGGCATGTAGGTTTTCTCCTTGCATAGAGGGTTGCCTGTACGGAGCCTCTGGGGCTCGGCCCTGATCCTTGGGAAGTGATGAGTAATCATCGCTTCCCTTGATTATACCGTTTCCTCCGCAGGGCCGCTTCTACGCAGCGCCATCCAGCAGGGAATCCAGCTCGCGGAACAGTGCGTCGATAATCTGAGACTCTTCAACAGTATAGAGCACTTTTCCCCGTGAGAAGAGTGCGCCGGTGCCCTTGCCACAGGCCACGCCCAGGTCGGCGTCCGCCGCCTCGCCGGGCCCATTGACCACACAGCCCATCACCGCTACCTTGAGCGGGGCCTTGACGGACGCAAGACGGCGCTCAACCTCTTCCGCGATGCCGATAAGATCCACCTTGCAGCGCGAGCAGGTGGGGCAGCTCACGAGCACCGGTCCAGCAGTGTTGCTAAGCCCGAGCGAGGCCAGGATGGCGTGGGCCACACGCAACTCTTCCACAGGGTCGGCCGTGAGACTGACCCTGAGCGTATCGCCGATGCCCTCGGCTAACAGCGTGCCGATGCCCACGGCCGAGCGGATACTCCCCTGCCAAGCCGTGCCTGCCTCGGTAACCCCCACATGCAGGGGGAGCTCGGGGAGCGCCTGACTGAGCTTACGGTAGGCCTCAATGGTCGTTGCTACGTCTGAGGCCTTGGCACTGAGCACGATGTCGGTAAATCCACAGGCCTCAAAATACGCGACAAAGCCCCGTGCCGAGCGCAGCATTTTGTCGGCCAGGCTGAGGCCGTCGGCCTCTCTGAGCTCTGCTTGCAGCGAGCCGGCATTGACGCCGATGCGCAGAGGGATGCCTGCCGCGCGCGCCGCGTTGATGACTGCCTCCACCTTATCTTTGCTGCCGATATTGCCGGGGTTGATGCGGAGTTTTGCCGCCCCACGTTCTGCCGCTCTTACTGCCAGACGATAATCAAAGTGGATGTCGGCTACCACCGGCAGCACGCTCTTGGCACAGATTGCCTCGAATGGGTCGAGGTCTCGCGTGCTCTCCACGGCCACCCGGATAATCTGGCATCCGGCAGCGGCAAGGGTTGTTATCTGGCTGAGGCACGCCGCAACGTCGCGTGTGGGAGCTATCAGCATGGACTGGACAGGCAACGGCGCGCCACCGCCCAGCGGTACCTCGCCTACCAGAACCTGGCGGGTCAGCTGCCGGGGAAGGGCCGGTATGTGCGGGGAAGCAGCCATTAGTATTGCCAGACAGCCATCAGAACCTGTCGGATTCTCTGTGTGGGGCAGTCATAAGCACCTGGTATCGAGCCATGGGCAACCATCGGTGTGCGGGCATACCAACAGGTTATCAGCGAGGCGGCAGCATGTTGACCTGATCCTTGAGCATCACGTCGTGCGCGCCTCCCTCAACGATGGAAGTAGACGAAATCAAGGTCAGCTTGGCCTTTTCCTGGAACTCCGGAATAGCGGTTGCCCCGCAGTTGCACATCGTCGAGCGTATCTTGGTGAGCGTTACGCCGATGTTGTCCTTGAGCGCACCGGCGTAGGGCACATAGGAGTCCACGCCCTCCTCAAAGCTCAGCTTGCGCGACTTGCCCTGGGCGTACCGCGCCCAGTTGAGGGCACGCGCACTCCCCTCTCCCCAGTATTCCTTCATATAATTGCCGTTGACGGTGACCTTATTCGTAGGGCTCTCATCAAAGCGGGCAAAGTAGCGGCCCAGCATCAAAAAGTCGGCTCCCATGGCCAGCGCGAGCGTCATATGATGATCGTAGACGATGCCGCCGTCCGAGCAGAGCGGGATGTAGATGCCGGTTTCTGCAAGATACTCATTGCGGGCCTGGGCCACCTCGATGACACTGGTGGCCTGGCCGCGCCCGATACCCTTCTGCTCGCGGGTGATGCAGATGGAACCGCCGCCGATGCCGACCTTGACAAAGTCGGCCCCGGCCTCGGCCAGAAAACGGAATCCGTCGCGGTCCACGATATTGCCCGCTCCTACCTTGACCTCGTCGCCGTACTCGCTCCTGATCCAGGTGAGTACGCGCTGCTGCCACTCGGTAAAGCCTTCGGAGGAGTCGATGCACAGCAGGTCAGCGCCGGCCTCTACGAGGGCAGGAACCCTCTCGAGGTAGTCGTGGGTGTTGATGCCGGCACCGACCCGGTAGCGTTTGTGCTCGTCGAGGTTTTCCAGCGGGTTTTGCTTATGGGAGTCGTAATCCTTGCGAAACACCAGGTAGACCAGCTTGTCCTCGTCGTCTAGTATGGGGAGCGCATTGAGTTTGTGATCCCAGATGATGTCGTTGGCCTCTCTGAGGCTCGTCTCTGCCGGAGCCACGATGAGCTTTTCGCGCGGCGTCATGAACTCCGCTACCCTGGTGGCAAGCGGCGTGCGGCTCGGCCGGTAATCGCGGCTCGTGACGATGCCGAGCAGTGTGCCGTGCTGGCTCCCGTCGGCGGTCACCGGCATCGTGGAATGGCCGCTCTCCTCCTTGAGCCGTATGACATCCTCCAGCGTCTGGTGGGGGCTGAGGTTGGAATCGCTCACGACAAAGCCGGCCTTGTAGTCCTTGACCTGGGCAATCATCTCGGCCTCGGCCTCAATAGGCTGCGAGCTGTAGATAAACGACAGCCCCCCTTCGCGGGCGAGCGAGATAGCCATGGTGGCGTCGCTGACACTCTGCATGACCGCCGAGGTCAGCGGTATGGGGAGTTTGAGTGCAGGCTCACTGCCCTGTGTATAGCGCACGAGCGGCGTGCAGAGATCCACCTTGTCCGGCGAGCACGATGCTCCGGAATAGCCCGGTACCAACAGATACTCGTTAAAGGTGTGCGCTACATCATCAAAGTAGTGTGCCATGCTGAGCCTTTCTCTTGCTTCTCCTGTGCCCTCACCACGTCCGGTCATACACCGGCCATGGTGTGGTGTATCGTTTGGTCCCCCCACTGTCATTGAGAGCGGAGGGGCTTCCGCCCCGTAGTCGAGGAATCTTATACAATGCCGTCGTCAAAAGCGAGGTTCACGTGCATCGCGTCACAGAAGGGCTTGTTCTGCGAGCCGCCGCAGCGACAGAGCGCGTAGCGGTTCCGCTTCTCATAGGTAAAGCCTTCGGCGCTCACGAGCGAAATGCCGTCTTTGACGTACAGGGGCCCTGAACATTGCTTTTCCGGATCCTCCAGCAGGGTAATCTCCGGCTCGGCAAACTCCGGCTCGATGGCCTCATAGTCATGGCGCTTGTCGTGCTGCACCAGGCGGCCTGCCGGGCAATCCACCGCAGCCTTGATGGCCTCGTCGCGGAGCTTCTCGCTCCCGGACTCCTCGGTCAGCGTCCAGACATCGCCGTCATCCTGATGGCCAAAGCGCGCAAAGGCACAGCGGTTGTCGTCGTAGAGGTCGAGCGTCTCACCGGCAAAGACTTCTACCCTGCTGTCAAACGGCTCGGTAGAGGCCACCTCGGTGCCGTCAAAGCCAAGCTTGGCGTGGGAGCCGTCGCAGAAGGGCATGTTCTTGGAGTGACCGCAGCGGCAGAGCGCATAGCTCTCTGCCTGAGGCAGCTCCTTGCCCGGTTTGTACTCGCGGTGGTGGCCCACGCTCTCCATGATTGCCTGGGTCAGCTTGACGCCGCCCGACACCATGTAGGGGCCGTTCTTGATGATTTTGATCGTTGCTTCAGCCATGTCTACGCCTCCTTCGTTGTGAGAAACACGGGGTACCCCCCCCTGTTGAAAGCACCACTGCCACAACTGACCAAGCCGCGAACAGGTGGTACGGGCAACGTGTGGGGCAGCGGGTACCTTGCCGTGCAGGATAACGCTATTATACGCCTATTCGTACCAGCTTTGTCCAGCGTCTGCGGCGGCGATTTGGGCACGCTTGATCTTTCCGCCGATGGTCTTGGGCAATTCGTCCACAAAACTGACGATACGCGGGTACTTATAGGGTGCGGTGTTGTGCTTGACGTAGTCCTGTAGCTCCTGACGCAGTGCGTCTGATGGCTCATACTGGGGAGTGAGCACGACCGTTGCCTTGACCACCGAGCCGCGGATCTCATCGGGATAGGCGGTGACCGCCGACTCGATAACCGCAGGATGCTCCACGAGCACGCTCTCCACCTCAAAGGGGCTGATGCGATAGCCGCTGCATTTGATGACGTCATCGCTGCGGCCCACAAAGCTGTAGTATCCGTCGCTGTTGCGCCACGCCACGTCGTGCAGGTTGTAATACAGTCCTCCCACGGCCTCGCGTGTTCGCTCCTCGTCGTGGTAATAGCCCACAAAGAGCCCTGGTGGATAGGATGTCTTGAGGTCGGTGACGCAGATATTGCCCTCGTCGCCGTCCGCAACCTCCTTGCCCTCCGCGTCGAGCAGCTTGATGTTCATCAGGGGAGAGGGCTTGCCCATCGAGCCCGGCTTGGGCTCCAGCCAGGGAAAGGTCGCGAGCAGGACGGGGCCCTCGCTCTGCCCAAAGCCTTCGCGGATGCGTTTGCCGGTGGCCTCTTCCCATTTGAGGGTGACCTCGGCGTTAAGCGGCTCACCGGCCGTGGCAAAGCATGCCACCGAGGAGAGGTCAAAAGCGGCGAGGTCCTCCTGCAGCAGGAAGCGATACATCGTAGGCGGCACACAAAAGGTCGTCACGCGATAGCGCTCTATGCGCTCCAGCAGCTTTTTGGGGTCGAACTTTGCCGTGTCGTAGGCAAAAATCGCGGCACCGGCAATCCACTGCCCGTAGATCTTGCCCCAGCCGAACTTGGCCCAGCCTGAGTCGGTCACGGAGCAGTGGAGCCTGTTCTCCTGCACCTGCTGCCAGTACCTGGCCGTGATGATATGGCCGAGCGGGTGCGCAAAATTGTGACAGCACATCTTGGCAAAGCCCGTGGTGCCACTCGTAAAGTAGATGAGCATGATGTCGCTGCTTGTCGTGGCCTTCTCGCCCGTGGGGCGCTCCCAGTCCTCACTCGCCTGGTTGACCAGACTCTCCCAGCTGAGCCAGAAGAGCCTGTCCATGCCCGGAATAGCTCGCTCGCTCTCGCTGGCATTAACGCTGATGAGCACCTCAAGCGAGGGGCACTGGGGTAGCGCCGCCTCAATCTGTGCACTCACGTAGCTTTCCTCGAGGGCGATGATGGCCTTGACGCCTGCACTATTGACGCGATAGACGATGTCTTTGGTATTGAGCTGTGTCACGGCTGGTATGAGGATGGCCCCGAGGCGGTGCAGGGCCACGGCGCTTATCCAATACTCCCAGCGCTGGCGCAGCATCAGCAGCACCACGTCGCCCTTTTCTATGCCGAGCGAGCGCAGCACGTTGGCCAGGCGTTTGGAGAGCGCGGAGATCTGCGAGAAGCTGAAACGCTGCTCGTCATCGTTGTCGTCGCACCAGACGAGGGCCGTCTTGTCAGGCTCGAAGTGGGCCCATTCGTCCACGACGTCGTAGGCAAAGTTAAAGTCGTGGGGTACGTGTATCTCAAAATTGGCGTAGAAGTCTTCGTAGGAGTCAAAATCTATGCGGGGACAATACTTCTGTAAGAGGTGATTCATGGTGTATTCCTTGGGTAGCAGGCGTGTGGGAGAGGGAGATTTTCAAGCGTGGACGGCTAGTCGGTAATCATCGTGACGAATACCGCACTGTGGCTGGAACCACAGCGCTGTCCGTGTGGTAGCTGTGGGTTAAAGTAGACACTGTCTCCCACATCCAGCTCAATCTCCTTATCCGTAAACACCAGCACAACCTTGCCGGCCACAACGTAGTTGAACTCCTGTCCGCCGTGCGTCACCAGCTCGGCCGGCTCATCGGAGGGATCCAAAGTTACGAGCAGAGGCTGCATGACCTTGCCGTTGTAGTTATAGGCCAGATCCTCAAAATGATAGCCGGGGAAGCGATCGACGATGCGCCCCTCCCCTACCCGCACCACCTGGTAGGTGTCCAGATGGGTGCTGGCGCCGGTGAGCAACACCGCCATATCCACCTCGCAGAGGCGGGCGGCATGCATGAGAACGCTGATGGGAATATCGTAGCCCGTAGCCTCATACGAGGCGAGCGTGTCCGCACTGATGCCGAGCAGCCGGGCGAATGCTTCCGGCTCGTAGCCGCAGGCATCGCGGAGCCCGCCCAGCCGCCTGCCCAGGTCCTTCAACTCGGTCTGTATCCTGCCCTTGTGGGCGGCAGTATCGGGGGAAGCCGTGCCCTGCGTGGCCGTGCCCTGGGTATTCGTGTCGGTCATGCCCTGCTCTCAGTCCTGTGTCTGTTGTTGCTCATTGTTACCTGCTGCTGTCTGTTGCTGCCAGCCACAGCCTTACCGGTCGCAGTCTTTCGGGGAGACCGTATCGTAGCCGATGGCGAGCGCCTTCTTGTTAAAGCCTATCAGATCGTGCCGTTTTGCGCTGACGCTCTTCTCTATGGCTACCTCAACCTGCCCAACCGTGCTGAAGCCCGTCAGTTGAAGGAGTTTGCCCACGGCCACCACATTGGCCAGGCCCTTGAGCTCGTTATCCTCCGCCAGCTGGGTGGCTTCTATGCTCTCAAAGCGGATGTCCTCGCGCAGGGGGCAGACGTCGATCATCGTCTTGTCCACCAGCACCAGGCCGCCCGGCTTGACCTTGTCAACAAAACTGTCGTAGGAAGGCCGGTTGAAGGCCACAAGCACGTCCGGCTCTATGACGAGCGGCGAGCCTATGGGAGTGCGCGCGAGGCAGACCGAGCAGTTTGCCGTGCCGCCGCGCATCTCCGGGCCATAGCTTGGCAACCAGCTGACCTCGCGGCCATCCAAGAGCCCCGCATAGGCGATGAGCTTACCGGCGAAGAGGATGCCCTGCCCGCCAAAACCGGCCAGGAGGATGTTGAGGTCTGGGGACGCGTTGGCCGCTTCTCTGGTGGCACTCCTTACAGCGTCACTGACGTTTTCTGTTGCGGTGTTACTCACCTTACTCACCCGCCTTGCAGTCTTTATACACGCCGAGCGGATAGTACGGGAGCATATTTTCGCGGAGCCACTCGAGGGCTGCGTACGGGGTCATGCCCCAGTTGGTAGGACAGGTGGAGACGACCTCGATAAGGGAGAAGCCAAGGCCGTCGCGCTGATACTCAAAGCCCTTGCGGATAGCCTTGGCAGCCTTGCGCACGTTGGACGGCGTATCCACCGTCACCCGCTGTAGAAAGGCGACACCGTCAAGCGAGGACAGCAGTTCGCACACACGGATGGGATAGCCCGCCGTCTTGACATCGCGGCCATAGGGCGAGGTCTGGGTCACCTGGCCGGGCAGCGAGGTCGGTGCCATCTGGCCGCCGGTCATGCCGTAGATGGCGTTATTGATAAAGATGACGGTGATATTCTCGCCGCGTGTGGCAGCGTGGATAGTCTCGGCCATGCCGATGGAGGCCAGGTCACCGTCGCCCTGATAGGTGAATACGGTGTTCTCCGGGTGCGCCCGCTTGAGTCCGGTGGCCACGGCGGGAGCCCGGCCATGCGCCGCCTGCACCATATCGCAGGCGTAGAACTCGTAGGCGATAACCGAACATCCCACGGGGCTCACGCCCACGGTGGTGCCGGTGATGCCGAGTTTTTCGAGGTTCTCGGCCACCAGACGCTGCGTGATGCCATGGAGACAGCCGGGGCAGTAGTTGGTTATCGCGGTGGTCAGGGCCGGCGTGCGCTCAAAGAGAATGGGGTTCTTCTCCGCCTTATTCCTCTGTGTTGCTGTTGCTGCCGTTTTCGTGGCCATGTTACTCACCTGCTTTCAAGGTACTGTGATAGGGCAGGAGGTGGAAGGTCTCGCCCGCGCAGGCCTTGCGTATGGCCACCAGCACCTCGGCCGGTGTGGGCACGATGCCGCCGGTATGGCCGAAGAAACTCACGGGAACACTGCCGTCAACGGCCAGGCGAACATCGTCCACCATCTGACCGGTATTGAGCTCAACGCTGAGGAAGGCCCGTGCCGTAGCGCAGGCGTTTTTGATGGCCTTGGTGGGAAAGGGCCAGAGCGTAATGGGACGAATCATGCCCACCTTAATGCCCTCTTCGCGGGCCGCGGTAATCGCACTGCGGGCAATGCGGGCGGCGGCGCCGTACGCCACCACCACGAGTTCCGCGTCTTCCACGTATTCGAGCTGCGCCATCTGTTCAACGTCTTTGATGAGTACATAGCGCTCGTACCGCTTGATGACGCTGTCCTCCAGGATCTGCGCCACCAGGCTGAGCGAATTGATGATGTTGTGCTCGCGCGTGCCTTGTGTGCCAGTGGTGGCCCAGGGTTTGGGGGGCAGGGCCGCCGGGTCCAGCGGCTCCGGTAGCTCCACCGGCTCCATCATCTGCCCGAGCAGGCCGTCCGCCAGTATCATGGCGGGCATACGATAGCGGTCGCCCAGGTCAAAGGCTTTCCGCGCCAGATCAGCCATCTCCTGCACCGTTGAAGGAGCGAGGACAAACACGTGGCCGTCGCCGTGGCCGGTCGCGCGCGTGGCCATCCAGTAATCGGATTGCGAAGGCTGGATGCCGCCGAGCCCCGGGCCGCCCCGGTTGACATTGACGATGAGGCCGGGGAGGTCCGCGCCTATCATGTATGAGATGCCCTCCCCCTTGAGGCTCACGCCCGGAGAGGACGACGAGGTCATGACGCGCACGCCGGCAGACGAGGCACCGTAGACCATGTTGATGGCTGCTATCTCACTCTCCGCCTGCAGGTAGGTGCCGCCCAGCTTGGGCAGGTGCCGCGACATATAGGCAGCGAGCTCGGTCTGAGGGGTTATGGGGTAGCCGAAGAAGTGACGACATCCCGCACGGATGGCCGCCTCTGCCAGGGCCTCGTTGCCCTTCATCAATATCTTCTCGCCCATCATTACCTCTCTATCATGATGGCCACGTCGGGGCACATCATCGCGCAGTTCAAGCAGGCCGTGCAGCTCTCCTGGTCCACACAGTGTGCCGGGTGATATCCCTTTTGGGTTATGACCTCGGTCTCCAGCTGCATTATCTCCTGCGGACAGAAGTCTACGCAGAGCCCGCAGCCCTTACAGTATTCGATGTCAACGGTAACCTTTGCCATTATGCCTCCGAAAAACAGTAGCCTGTTATTTTCTCACAAAACACGCCCCAGCGTGCAGGGTGAGCGGTAAGTGGCAAGTGTGTATTGCTACCGATTCGCAAAAAAGGCGGCTAAATATATCGGGAGATAAATGATCTTCCCCTGCTCCACAACATTGGCCTGCCCCAAAACATAGCCGCGCTCCAAACCATAGTTCTTCACCTGCAGGATATTGTTGAGTGCACTATGGCGTGTGTATGCCTTGCCGGACTTTACCTCAAGAGGGATAACGGTGCCGTCTTTGTCCTCAATGAGAAAATCGACTTCACCCTGTTTTTTTCCGTTGTAGTAATACAAATCGAAACCGTGGGCCCAGAGTTCCTGGGCAACCGCATTCTCAAACGTGCTTCCGTAGTTGATGTTCTCATTGCCACTGAGAACATCAAGGGACGCTTTTCTCAGAAACGAACTGGTCAGTAGTCCCACGTCGGAATAGAACAGCTTGAAGAGATTCCTCTGTTTGGAGAGAAGCAGAGGCTGGCACGGTTCATCGACGTTATAAGCGGCAAGGGCCACATCCGCCTCAATCAGCCACGAAAAATCGTTTTTGTAGGAACGGAACCGTGCGTTCTCGTTAAGGTTTTTTAGTACGAACCGTTTGTTGGGATTGTTGAGCTCGCTCGGTATCAGGTCATAAATCTCCTTTATGGTGAGCTTATCCTGCTCTGTATACTTACTGATGTCCTGACGATAGAGCCGCTTGATGTCATCTTGAACAGCTCTCGTTTTTGCAATGTCGTTGGTAGCGAGGAATACTGATACCGCACTGGGCATTCCGCCTATAATCAGATAGCGGTTGAAAAGATCAAGCATCCGCGCGTGGATGAAATCGTCTACTGGTTTGAGGGTTTGGAAGCACTCCTTTAAGGTTCCGAGCATTTCCTCCGAAACGCTGCTGGCCCAGCAGAACTCCTCAAAATCGAGTGGATACATCTTGAGGACTGACAGATACCCTACGGGAACCGAGCGGATGTCGTTGAGTTCAACACCCAGTAACGATCCCGAAAGGATATAGTCGTAGTTGCCTTCGTCAACCAGGAACTTGATGGCGGTAATGATCTCGGGAGACTCCTGCACCTCGTCAATGAAAATCAGTGTTTCGCCAGAGACGAGAGGCTGCTCAGTTGCCAATGACAGACGCATGAGGATATCGCGCGCACTCTGTGTGTTCTCGAAAACCGCCAGAAGATCAGGAGATTCTATCAGATTGATCTCGATGACATGCCGGTAGTGGGTGCGACCAAACTCCCGTATGATGTAGGTCTTGCCTGTTTGACGAGCCCCTGTTACCAATAACGCAGTCTGTGCCGGCGAATCCTTCCATGAGCTTATAGCATCCAATGCCTTACGTTTGAGCATGGTACCTTCCAATCTGTGAGGCCGCAGAAAGCGCTGTAGAGAGCTGCTAATCCAAACGTCAAGCTCATGTTAACACATTATCCAACGAAAAAAACCCTGATTTTGCACCTTTTCCAACGAAATAATCGATGATTCTGCACCTTTTCCAACATAAAATGACCATGATTTTGCACCTTTTTCCGAAAGCAGGGCGAGCAGAACTATGCCACACCTACTGCCAGGAGGTCTTGACCAGGCGTTCTACGGGAAGGAAGAGGCCCGCATCCTCGGCTTTGTCTTCGCTTGCCAGCTCGCCCTCGTATCCTCCCTCGTGCTCATCCTCCGCATCCTCC
>JAIRZP010000112.1 GCA_031267175.1 Coriobacteriales bacterium
AGCCAGTACAGGAAGCTCAAATACGGCAGGACCAGGCAGGTTATTTTCGATACTGCGATGGCTGTCTGCGTAGGGCTTGATCTCGGGCTGGAATACGGTGTGCCGCTTTTGGAGAAGGCAGGGTATTCCCTGGAAGGGGAGGACAGGTTTCCCTATAAGGTACTGTTGGCGTTTTATCGGGGGCATACCATCTTTGAGTGCAATGAATACCTTATCGACCAAGGCGTAAAGCCTTTGCGCGAAGCTGTTTGCAGGGGGTCTTCTGGAAAAAAATAACCGGATTTCTGAAATCCGCAATCATTCGGTATCTCTCATATAATACCTGCCATTTTAGTCTTACGGAAGCCGTTTGCGCTGGTAGACGGTATTCTATCGCAGCACTTGATGCGGGGATAAGGACTTGCGCGTATTTGCTTCGCAAATCCGCACCCTGCTCTCTCGCTTCGCTCGTTCGCGAGCACGGGCTAAAGCGTGCCACTGGCACGCTTCTTAACGCCCGCGCCCTTCACAGGTTCAAGTCCTTTCGCCACAAAAAATCCCCCGGGAGAACCCTGAAGGGCTCTTTTGGGGCCCCCGCAACGCTTGAGGGAGCGAAGCGAGTGAGCGTTGTGGGGAGAAGGAGGAGCAACGGAGCGGGCGCAGGGTAGCACTTACTTTGCCCGAGAAGATTAGCAGAACAGTAAGCTCTCGGGGCAAAGTAAGTGCTACCTGGAGCTTAGCGGAGTTTGCTCCGACGTGGTGCGGGCGAAAGGACTTGAACCTTCACGAGGGTAAACCTCACTAGCACCTGAAGCTAGCGCGTCTGCCAATTCCGCCACGCCCGCACTCGTAATGCGGTATAGTACCATATATCGTGTCAGTCTGAGTATCGGGGCCACACTTATGAAGAAAAAAAATACTGTCCGTATCGACATCCATAACCATGTGTATCCAGAAAAGCTCGCCGCGCGCGCGGTTGAGGGCGTCAGCAGATTCTATAGCATCGAGATGAGCTGCGATGGAACGGTGCAGAGCCTACTCAAATCCCAGGAGGAGGCTGGGCTTGATTACTCGCTCATACATTCCGTGGCGCTCAAGCCGGATCAAGTCCCTATCATCAACGACTTTATCGCCGAGCAGTGCCGACTGCATCCCAGCTTTATCGGCTTTGCCACGATGCACCAGGACTTTGAGGATATGGAAGGGGAGATTGAGCGGGCACTCTCGCTGGGCCTCACCGGCTTTAAGCTGCATCCGGACTCCCAGGGGGTCAACATCGACGACGATCGTCTCATGTGCTTCTATTCTCTCATAGAAGGCCGCCTGCCCGTCATGCTCCACTGCGGCGACTATCGCTTTGACAACTCGCATCCCCGGCGCACCAAACGCGTTTTGCAGGAGTTTCCCCGTCTGGTGGCAAACTGCGCACACTTTGGTGCCTGGTCGCTCTACGACCTGGCAGTCGAGTATCTGGAGAACGAGCACTGCTTCATGGATCTCTCCTCTGCCGCGGTCTATCTCGGCCCGCGCAGGACAACCGAACTCATCAAACTCTACGGCGCGGACCGCATCCTCTTTGGCTCGGACTATCCCATGTGGAACCCCGCCACTGAGCTTGAGCGCTTCTCTCTCAACGACCTCACCGCCACAGAGCAGGAGCAGGTGCTCTGGCGTACCGCCGAGGCCTATCTGGGTAGAAGCTTATGACTTCTCCAAGCGAGCCTGCCTCCACCTGAAGAAAACGCCCGCGGCGATACTGATGCCGCAGAGCAGCACCATGCAGACTGCCCAGACCGTCGCAGAGCTCAGCCAGAAACCGGTGGGCAGGGCGCGGATGAGCAGCGAGTCTGCGGGAAAGACCCACGTGCCATCGGCAAAGAACAGGCTGTGCATCCAGGCAAAGAAGGCGGCAAAGTCGATGGCAATGGCAACGCCGAGGACGAGGGCGCAGGCAAGCGGCACCCCTCCACCAACGATGAGCGGCAACACCAGGATCTTGACCCGATAGCGTCTCACGGCAAGGGTCAGCAGCAAAATGAGCGCCAGGAGAACCCCGATGCTGACATACTCCACGGTGAGGAATACCACGCGCACATCAAGAAGATGGGTGATTGCGTCAGAGGTGAGCGAGCTACGGTAGTCCTCCCCGGTAGGCATGGCGGCGGCATCGTCTCCAAAGGAGAACTCGCGCACGGCCGTGGCCACTTCGAGCAGATACTCACGATCGGCACCATCCTGCGTGGTTTGCTTGAGGGCATCATCCATGAGAGCAGTGCTCACCGGAGCCGAGGTCACCACCATAAGGGCTGCAAGGGGGATATACACGGCCACCAGGAGGGTAATTACCACTGACACGACGCTCCGCACTGGTCAGTACACCACCCTCCAGAGCGTGAGGCCCTGGGCAGGGGCTGTCTGTCCCGCCGCGCGGCGATCGCGTGCCTCCAGCACTTCCTTAATCCACTCAGGCGGCCGCTTGCGCAGACAGACCTCGACCAGGCTCCCTACCATGACCCGCACCATCGAATGGAGAAACGCGTTGCCGATAACCTGTACCACCATGCACTGCTCGCCCAGATGCTGGGAGCCAAAGACCATGACCTTGGATACCGTGCGCGTTGTGGGCCCCAGTGCTGCCGACTTGGCCACGCAAAAACTGCGGAAGTCGTGCTCGCCCTCAAAAAACGAAGCCGCCAACTTGAGTCCGGCAATATCCAGGGGAGCACTGACCTTGAGCCACCAGACATAGGGTGCCAGGAACACCGGCGGCGTTGCGCTGGGATAGATGCGATAGCGGTACTCGCGTGCCTGGGCAGAAAAGCGGGCCGAGAACTCGGCTGGCATCTGCTGTATGCGTTTGACCACGAGGCTTTCCGGCGTGAGGGCATTGAGTGTGCTCAGCAGCTTATCAGTACTGCGCTGCTCCAGCTCGCTCTGGCCAAGGCCAAAGCTGACCACATTACCGAGGGCATGAACACCAGCGTCGGTGCGTCCCGCTCCCGTGGTTAGCACCTCACGGTGATAGACCGTCTGTAAAGCCTGTTCCAGCTCCCCCTGCACGGTACGCTGGAGTTCCTGGCGAGCAAAGCCGGAGAAGTGTGAGCCTTCGTACGACACGGTGAGGGCCAGGACTGCATCCGGCAGGCCTGGCTCAGATTGGGCCTCGCCCTGTGTGTCGCTCCGCGCGCCTGGTTCTCCCGCAAGGGAGGCTTCTGGCTCTGCGCCACTGCCTGTGTTACCAGCTGGTTGTTTATCCGTCATTCTTTGTTCTCTCACCGTCACCGTATCTCGACATACACCCCGTATTATAGTAAGTGCGATTTGGTATTTCTCCACCTTTCGCACATGGTTGACTACCATGAAGACGCCTTGAGCGTCGCATCCCCTCCTTGTTGAGTGGCCCGGCTCCCCGGGCCACTTGCTTTTTGGGACGATTCTTCTCAGAGCACAGGCTGGTCAGTGGAGGGCAGAGAAGGGCAGAGGCAGCTGCCCCGCCTTAACCCTACGGAGTGCCAGCGGCGCCAGCCCTCCACGTTTTCATGAACTCGGTCCAGCTCTGCAGGGTCTCGTCGCTGAGGGCGTGTTCCATCATGCAGGCCTCGCCCTGCGCCTTGCTGGCCTCAACTCCGAGGACATCAGAGAGAAACTCGGAGAGGATCTCGTGGCGGTTCTGCACACCGCGCGCGTAACGGAGCCCTTGCTCGGTGAGCGTGATGTCGCCGTAGTACGGCTGCTCCACGAGTCCGGCAGCCTTGAGGTTGTTGATGGCCTTGTTGACACTGGCTTTGGAAACATCCAACTTGGCAGCAAGGTCAACCGAACGTATGGAGGACGTTGCTCCGCCGAGCTGGTAGATAGCCTCCAGATAATCCTCGCCGGAAGAAGTGAGTTTATCGGCACCCTCGGGGCCGCTTCTCTCCGTATCCTGTGTTGTCATCGTCATCACTCCTAACATCGAGCAGTTACCTGAGCTGTTACCAGCGTCTCTTCCAGCGGCATGCTACCAACTCTTCCTGAGGCGCTAGTCCAACTCCTTGGCAATGGCGGCCAAATCGCTCTTGTACGAGCGGTTAAAGACAAAGATAATCAGGAAGGCAACCACGGCAAGCGCCGCGAGGATGCCATAGATAATGGGGCCGTTCTCCCCGGCCGGGGAGCCAAAGATTGCGTTGATGATGAGGTTGACCGTGGCAGCCGCGGCAATGCAGCAGTTGGTGATGCCGAGGTTCATGGCAAAGTTTTGGGCCCCAAAGCGCTGTCGCGAAAAGGCGGAGGCCATCACGGGTACCGAGCCATAGGGCAGGGCCACGAGAATGGCCGCGACGATGTAGAGTGGCCCCAGCGCCACCGCCAGCGAAGCCGACAGGCCCAGCATGCAGGCAATGGCCAGCACAGCCGAGAGCACCATCACGGGCAGCAGGCCCATCTTGTCAAAGATGGCGCCGTTGATGATGCGGCTCAGCCCGTTCATGGTTGAGACAAGGCCTACCAGGAGGGCACCAAAGCCCGCGAAGATCGTCGTATCCAACTCCAGCCGGGCGGCTCCCTGGGCAGCGGTACCGATGATGGCAAGGCCACAGGCAACGATAATGACCGACCAGACGGAGTAGAACCAGAAGGTCTTGGTCTTGAGAATGAACTGCTGCTGCGTGGGGCTCGTCTTTGCCGCGACAGCAGCACGCTCGATACCCAGAGTGGCCGCGATATCCTTGGGCGCGGGCCTGACGACAAACGCCAGGGCAAGCATGATGACAAAGGCCACGGCGGCAATGAGGAAGAAGACCATCTGCCAGTCCATAATGCCAAACATCGCGTTGGCCAGGGAGCCAAACACCAGGCTTGATATGCCAAAGCCCATCATCATGATGCCCGAGCAGAGGCCTATCCGGTCGGGGAACCAGGGGTTGACGAGCGAGATGATAGCGTTATAGGCAATGCCGCAGCCCGAGCCGGCGATGATGCCGTAGAAGAGGAAGAGCACCCAGATGTCCACCCCGGCCAGCAGGGCGGTGAGCACAAAGCCTACTGCCATGAGGATTGCCGCAACAATGATTGCCGCCCTTGCAGAAAACTTCTTGACTATCTGCGCGCCTACCAAAGCGGAGAGACAGAACGCAAACATCGACACCTGAAACACCTGGGGCAGCAGCGGGATATAATCGACGAAAGGTCCGCCCAAATCGGTAAAATACCTGCCTATGGGAGCGGCAAATATTGACCAGGCGTAGATAAGGCCCAGCACCAGTAAGGTGACCGTGGCAAATACCAGATACAGGACTCTCCTGCTCTTGATCTGCCCAAGTGTTAACGTTGTTGCATCCATTCCTGCCTCCTTGTTGTCGGCTTATCCAGCCAAAACCAAAATTGCAAACACTCCGCGGGGGAGTGCACTGCTTGCTATGGTACCACTCAAAGAACGACCCTTCACGGCAAAAACGCGAAAAAGGCACATCCAGCCCCGAAATACGCAGCTACACAACG
>JAIRZP010000073.1 GCA_031267175.1 Coriobacteriales bacterium
GTGCTCAACGACAGCGGCAAGGAGCTCTACAGCGGCACCATCGAGGTCACCAACGAGCCCGAGGATGGCTATGGAGACGCCACGGTTGACGGCAAGACCGTCAAGGTGCAGCTCGTGAGTGCGCAGGGCATCTACAAGTTCATCTTCAACGCGGGCGATGACTGGGACAAGTCGATGAAGAAGATCGTCTTCCAGCGCTAACTCCCACACCGGCAGGGGTAGGGTGCCACAGATGCCCAGCCCCTGCATCGGTCGTTTCATTCCAAGCGGAACTTTTGCAAGGTATACCACCCCCCACTGTCATTGCCATGGACTCTCTCCTTGCGAGTGAATATGGCCCCCATCACTGCCATTGCCATGAAACTCCCCTTCTGTCATTGCGAGGAGCGTAGCGACGCGGCAATCCAGTCCTTGGGTATTTGGTTGAGGCGAGCCTTCACTTTGCGACCCTCGTTTCGTTTACCGCAGCGCGCGTAGCACGCAACTTTGGAGGGGGCTACTTGCAGTTACTTGCGGCTACTTGCGAGGCGGAGGATTCCTTGACGGAGTGTATCCTGGATCTCACTTTGACATCATCTTATCCACCACGTCGATAAGCTCCTGCTGTGAGTGTATACCGAGTTTTTGATAGATGCGATAGATATGTGCCTTGACCGTATGGTTGGAAACCACCAACTCGTTTTCTATGAAGGCGGCATTGCGGCCCTTTGCCAGATAGGTAAACACTTCGCTTTGACGAGGAGACAGCTGAGCCCTTTCACAGATTTCCTGACAGACATCTTCCAGGGCACGGCTCTCTCCGGGGCCTGTGTTGCGGGTGACCACAATCGTTTTCTGATCTTTGCCGGCGTTTACCAGAGGAATGAAGAGGATCATGAGTGCGGTGATACCCACCACAGCCAGGGAAAAGGCCTGGCCCGACAAACCGCTGAATATCAGGAGCAGCCACGACAGGATGTGTCCGACAAAGATGCCAAACAGCACGAACATCCTTCTTGAGCAGTAAATTGCCAAGGCAGAGTCCTTTTGCGCCTGCATGAGGCCGCCTACCGCCTGCAGGTGCACGAGGTCGTACCACACAAAACCAAAGACCAGCAACCCGCAAAAGACTATTCGCAGGGAATACCCCACAAAGGGCAGCGGTAGCAGCATGATGGCCATGAGTGGCAGAACCCAGCGTGACGTAAACTGCAGGAGCGAACGGGAGGCACGAAAGTGGAAGAAGAGCAGCAGGGGGCCGGGCAGGCAGAACGCGGTGATGATCATCCAGGAAAAGTTGCCAAAGTCATCCATTCCCAGAGATATGGCCACCCCTATGGCAAAACCAAACACAATGCCAAAAAGAAGCTGATAGGGCATTATGCTCTGCGAGTCTCTGACCCACTCTCGCACGCTCTGCCGTTCGGCGCTCACCTCGCCGGTGCTGCCCGTGCCGGTGCGGGAGGACACTACCCGGGCAACAAGAAAGAACACGGTTGCTACCAGGGGCAACACCATCGTGGTAAAAAGAGCTACGTGCCCTTCCAGCGCGTCTACCGTCAGATAGATAAAGGCACCAAGCGAAGCCGATATGCCAATGAAGAAGAGCGAGTCCTTTTCCTTGATGGTTGCCAGGAAGAAGCCGGACTGAATGGAGACCAGGGCATAAGCTGCGCCAAAGAGAAGCCAGGCCGCTATCTCCAGGGGCATGTGCATCTGTTGGGTATCCAAAACGCTGCTGGTGACGAGATACAGGCAACTCGACGCTGCGACCGGGGCAACCGCCCATGCTGCACCAGTTGTCTTTGAGAGAAGCTGTCGTCTCAGGCAGAGCACTCCAAAGAGTACCAGGGAAGCAGCCAGGAAAGCGACACATCTGAACAGGGGCTCAATATGGAGTTCAACCGGCATTGGAAGGATAACGATGTCACTGAAGCAGGTGAGATAGAACCACGCCCAATAGCACGAGAATCCAACAACGCCATAGATGACCAGCCTGTTTGTTGCTGGGACAGGAAGCTCTCGGGAAAATTCCCTGTCTTTTTCGGGGGAGTCCACACCATCGTTCTCAGCTTTGTCTTGGCTCATGGATACCTCTGTTCTGCCTCTTTGACTCGAATACGGCATAGTGGTGTCAGTGAGTACGCAAGCCCATGATACCCGGTCAGACAGGGCCAGAGTAACGGCAGAGGGGCCCGGCTCAGGATTTAATACCGTGAGCCTACAAAAGTGCAGTGGCTACGTTGCAAGCTCAACCTCTCTCAGGCAACAATCAGTTAGTTGGCTTATTGCCTGGAGTACACAAAGCAGGGATATTGAGGGTTGCCCGAACAACCCACTCTGAGATCCCAGCAACAAGGCCGGTAGCTCCTGTGGTGCGGCTACAACAAGAATAAGGCAGGTATAACAAGAACAAGGAGGAAACCATGTCAGAAGCAAGTGCCGTGGCAAGTGAGAAGAGATTGACTCCCGTACCAACCCGCGCGTGGGGAACCATGTTCCTGGTTCTTTTCATGAGTATTGCCGCACCGTTGAACATGTTCAAGGCACCGGGGATTGCAGGAACCCTCATGGAAACCTTTGGCTTGACGCCAGCGGATTTTGGGTGGCTGATGTCGGTCTTTACCATTATGGGGATTATATTGGCGTTTCCGGCAGCCGGCATCATGTCCAAGCTGGGAATCAAGATGACCTCGACGATTGCTCTCGTATCTCTGATCCTCGGCTCTGTCATCGGAGCTCTTGCCACCAGTTTTGAGGTGTTGCTGGCAGGACGGTTTCTTGAAGGTGTCTCAATGGGCTTGATATCCGTTACCGCTCCGGCGGCGATTTCGCGATGGTTTCCTCGCCATAAGCGTGGGCTTGCTTTGGGAATCTGGGCGCCGTGGGTGCCTATCGGCAGTGTCGTCATGCTCAACGCAGCCAATCCAATCATGTCAATAACCGGATCCTGGACTGCTGTATGGTGGTTTGGCGCAGCATATGCCGTGCTCCTGCTTGTTTTCTGGATGCTTGCCTACAAGGATCCGGATGAGCCTGTGGTCGATGCTGACGAGGAAGCACCTGCCAAAGCCGGAGCAGGCGCTCAAGCAGGCACTCAGGTAAAGACCAGTGCCCTGGCGCTCATGAGTATCTGGCTGGTGGCCGTGGGCTTTGCCATCTTCAACATCGTGCAGAATGGCTCGATCAACACCTTCTATACGACCTTCCTCATGCAGGTGCACGACTTTGCTCAGCCCGATGCAGCATTCATCACCAGCGTCGTTACGCTGCTCGCAATCCCAGGTTGCATCTTTGCCGGTTGGTTGATCGATAAGACGGGAACACTCAAGTGGACCATGATTGCGGGGTTCGTGCTTATTGCCGTTGCTGCGATATGGCTGTTCACCTGGACTGAGGCGTGGCAGATGTGGCTCGCGGTGGTTATCTGTGGCTTCTTTGCTCCTTTGACGACAACTGCCGTGTTTGCCTCAGCACCCAGCATTTTGGGGTCAGCTAAAGCCGGTTTTGGTCTGGCCATCATTGCCTTCATGCAGAATATAGGCGTATTCTTTGGCGGCCTGGCGCTTGGCAATCTGGAGCCGGTGTTTGGATGGGCAACGGGCTCATATATCCTGTTCTACCCGCTCCTTATCGTCGCAGCTGTCTGTGCCCTGTTTGCGCGCAAGCTCAAGTGATGTGTGAGAGTCAAACTTGATATCAAGCAAATCGTAGAGCTTTGCAGGAACACAGCCCTCAATGTATCGGGCGATGGTCTCCGGTGGGCAGGGCCTGCCGGCCTTGAGCCAATCGACCACGGCACGCGATTCCGCCTCCACAAAGAACTTGATCTCAAACTCCAGCTCTTCGGTCAGCTCCTCGCCAAGATACGAGGTTATCGTTTCCTGCATCCACTACGCCTGCACCCACACAAAACCTCACACAGATAGACCCGACAGCAACACCCGAGGCCACAGACTACCTCGCAGAGGGCTTTACTGAGGCAGAGGCCCAGATGCTGGAGGATCAGACCGGAAACCCGCTCGTGGATTTGCTTGACCGCAACATGCCTTTGGGCAACCTCTCAACTACCGTGGTGATAAGCCTCTTAAACCTCATACTCGCCGTGCTTGCATCCCTGGGCTTCGTCCTCATGGTAGCCGTGGCCATAAGACGCCGGCTTTCCAAGGCAGGCAGGGCTGTCCTTGCCTCTGCACTCATAGCTGCCGCACTGGGAGCTGTCTCTGCCGTAGCCTGGGTGCTGCTTGACGGTGTGAGTAAGCCTACGGCCTGGCTGGACGCCTACACGCCTGCTATAGCTCCGCTCTTTATCTGCTTCGCAGTAGCCTCGATTATCCATGCGGTGCTGGGCAGTCGCGCACAGAGCAAGGGCACACAACATAGTATGGTACGGGAGGCTGCGGCAGGCAGCGGCCTGTAGGAGGCGACCGCCCCACGATACCAGATACCCGGAGACCCCGGCCACTAATGACCTCGTTTGCTTCGATGACGTAAGCTACGACCCAAACGGCGGATACCAGGTGCTACAATTAACCACTGACAATTGAGGAGAGGTTCATTGACGGAGGGTTGCTGCGGCAACCAATGAATAAAGGGAGCCAATGAGCGGATGCGCAACAGACGCAGAGATGCGTCATAGTTCCGAGGATGCCGGGCGGGTCTGTCCAGCGGACTATCGCATCGGGGTCAGTGCCTTTTCGGGCAGGCCGGAGCTGTCCTGCGACACGCTCTTTGTAGTGGGAGGCCTGTACGGCAACTGCTTTGCGCTCGATGCGTTGGAGCTGCTGATTGCTGCCGAGTCGGGAAGCGTCCACGTGGTGCTCAACGGCGACATCCACTGGTTTGACTGTCTGCCGGAGGACTTCTCTGAGATAGAACGCCATGTTGTGTCCTATCGAGCCCTTGCTGGCAATGTGGAGCTTGAACTGTGCCGCTCAGACGACATCGGGGTTGGCTGCGGCTGTGCCTACCCGGACTGCACGTCCGATGCCGTGGTAGACAGATCCAATCGCATCCATGCGATGTTGGGGAGTATGCTCACGCAACATCCCGAGCTCAAGGAGCCGCTTGAGGGACGCACCTGTACCGCTGTGGTACGTGTGGGCAACCACAGAGTTGCGATAACACATGGCGATGAGAAGCTGGTTGCGGGTTGGGAATGCTCGCGCGACTCCCTCCAGGATGCCGAGCGCCAAAACGAGCTTTCCGCGTGGATGCGCGCGAATGGAGTTTCGGTGCTGGCCACGACCCATACCTGCGCGCCGGCTGCTGTGGTGCTGGATGCCGGAGCGGTCATCAACAACGGTGCCGCCGGCATGCCCAACTTTTTGGCTGCGCTCTACGGACTGGTGACGCGTGTGGGGGTGGCACCGTCGCCGCACGCGCTCTACCGTGCCTGTGTGGACGGGGTGTTTGTTCGTGATGCCGTACGCGTTGACAAAAGCACGAGAGATCGTATCGATGGGGACGGGGTGTTTGTGGAGGCAGTGCCTCTGCGTTACGACCACGACGCCTACCTGCGGTGGTTCGATAGCACCTGGCCCGCAGAGAGCCCGGCTGCCCTCTCCTATCGCGAGCGCATAGTACAAGGTCCTACAGATGAAGTCGCAGATGCCCTGCTCGGTGGCTTTGAGGTCGCAGATAAAGAAGATACATCGGGCATCGGGCTGAGGGATACGCACATAACCTCAGACTGAGAGATACGCAAATCTGGTAAGCGATTCTGCGATCCTCTTCCCCAGAGCCCTGCCAAACAGAAATGCACACTCCCAAACCATCGGTTCAATCCCCAAACCATCGGTTAAAGGAGAATGCTCCAAATTACTAGACATGCTCTATTAGTTGTGCTACTCTCATAGCCGTTTTGCCCCGTATACGATGGTGTTGAGAAAAGGAGCGTATTGTATGATTGACATGTCAGGTTGGACCGGAATCTTCTTCTGGGGCTTTTTGCTCGTCTATGGCGTAGCCATGATTATCATCTCTCCCAAGGCGGTAAGCATTGGCAGCTTTTTCAGGGGAGAGAGCAAGTCAGGCAAGCCCGCCTCGCTCTTCCTCCTCACCATGAGTATCTTCATCAGCTGGATCTTTGCCAAGTCCGTTACCAACGCCGCAAACCTCGGTAGCGAGTACGGGCTTGTCGGTGGCGTGGCGTATGCGACCTACTGGCTCTGCATCCCGCTTGCCGGCTATGCCATCTACCGGCTGCGAACGCGCTTTGCCGCCACCGGACTCGTGAGCTTCCTCACCAAACACTACGGCATTGCCGCGGCGTTCGTGTTCTCCCTTGCCATTCTCATCCGTCTGTTTAACGAGGTGTGGAGCAATTCCTCGGTCGTAGGCGGGTACTATGGCGAGTCGGGAAGCATGTACTTTATCATCGCCGCAACGGTGTTTACCCTCGTGACCCTTGCCTATGCCATGTGGGGAGGCCTGCGCAGTTCTATCGTGACGGACGCCGTGCAGACTGTCCTGTTTGCCGTGGTACTCGTTGGGCTCGCCGTCTGGATTCTGCCGCAGCACAGCTTCAGCGATTATGTCACGACGGGCGTCTGGTCGCTGGATACCGGCGTTGATCTGCTGCTCGTCACGGTGTTGCAGCTCTTCAGCTACCCGTTCCATGATCCGGTTCTCACCGACCGCGGTTTCATTACCGAGGAAAAGACTATGGTCAAGGCCTTTACCGTCTCGGGTATTCTTGGCTTTCTGGCCATCCTGCTCTTCAGCTTTATAGGCATCCATGCCCAGCTCACAGGGCTTCCTCTTACCTCCAATGTGCCTGCCCAGGTGGGCGCAGCTAGCTCGATGGCGGCCTTCTTTGCCATGGCGATACTCATGATATTTGCCGCGGGCTCTACGCTGGACTCCGCGTTTTCGAGCCTCGCCAAACTCAGTGCGCGCGACCTGCCGGGCATCATCGGAAGAAGCCTGGGCAAGAGAGCGCGGCCGCTGGGCATGGCGGTCATGGTCCTCTTTGCCTTCATAGGCAACCTGCCGATGATCGTCGGCACGGATATTCTGGCGGCCACCACCATATCGGGCACGATGATCATGGGCCTTGGGCCGATATTCCTGCTGCACGGCAGGATCAAGCCCACCAAGCTCGGATTCCATCTCTGCTTCTGGATAGGCATAGCGCTGGGATTTGCCTATTCCTTTGCGCCGGGCCTGGTGAGCGGGCTCGCCCTTGGCGCGGGCAAGTCGGCAACACTGCTGGGCGTCAATCTCTACGGACTGATTACCTGCACCCTCGCCTATGTCATACCTGGCTTGGTTGCTCAGGCGCTGGAGAAGAGCCGGGGCATCGAGCCTGACTGGAAGGGCCTCTCCCGCGAGGAAGCGCGCAACCGCCTGGAATCGGAAACCGTTGATCCTGTCTTCCAGACGGATGTCATAGAGCCGGACTTTCTGGGAGCCGCAGGGGAGTCTGCTGGTAAGGAGTCGGGCAGCTAGGAACTGTTGTGGGAATAACTTGCTGGTGAGCCTGTGGCACAGTTTGCTCCAGACAAAGACAAAACGGGCGGCATTACGTGCAGTAGTGCCGCCTGTTGCTCTTCTGCTTCGAGAAAGCGCAGGATAAGGAATATATAATGCAGACTCGCGACTATGCCATAGCCGCGCGCACGGTTTTGGACGAGGCGTATGCAGATGGGGATTTTGCAAATCCGCGCGGTGGCTATACCTATCAACCGGATGATACGGCCTACAATTCAACGGCTATATGGGAGTTAAATGAGATTTCAAATTCCTTAATGGCCGATGATGATGAGTTGTCGCGCAGAGCCTACGATTTGGTGGGAAGAGGATTCCCAGCCAATGCATTTAGCGGTGATAAGCTGAGTTTTATAGGACTTGTCGGATCCACCTGGCAAAACGCCGACGGGCTCATGTGTCTTATTCATCCCGAAGGGTTTGGTTCGGGGAACCCTCTGATAGTAGTCACCTATAAAATTGTCCGCGTAGACATAGCCAATGGCAGTACTCAGACTCAATTCAATACTAAATTGGGGGAAGGTCATAGCTATGACGGTGCTGGCGATACCTCAATCTACGATCCCAATGCTGGCTACGAGGTCTATCGCCTTCTTATTTAACCGCTTTGCTCCTTCCCCAAGCAGGTACAAATTGCGCCCCTGCTCTCGGTAGTTTTCGGAGAGCAAGGGCGTTTGTGTCGAGATGGACGGACGGGCCGGTGTTCCACCTGCCCCGCTGCTACCCAGACCCTTCCTAAGAAAACAGGGTGCTCTCAGCATACAGAGGTATGTTCGTCATCCAATCCTGTTCACGATATCCGGATAACGAGAGGCGGACGGCGTGCCGCAACCCGTACTTCTTGCAAAATGCGCCCAGGCTTTTAGAACGCAGGTTTTCCGCTGCCTTGACCTCTATCGGCACTATCCTGCCCGCATCTTCGTACAGGAAGTCTATCTCCCCCGATGAGGATTCGGCAGACCAGTAATACGGCGTGCCATCCAGCGCAGCCGTGATTTCCTGACAGGCATACTGCTCGGAGAGAGCCCCTTTGAACTCCTCAAACAGCTGTGTCTCAGCAAGCAACACAGATGGATCCAGATTGCTGATGGCACCGAGCAGGCCCGTATCAAGGAGGTAGAGCTTGAAGGCGTTGAGGTCTTTGTATGAGGAGAGCGGCACACCCGGCTTGGCGACCCTGTGCACGCTGAGCAGTAGCCCCGCGTCCACCAGCCATTGTATCGCCATCTCAAAGCTCCGTGCCCGTGCGCTGGGACGCACTGCCGTATAGACAAATTTCCTGTTCTCGCGCGCAAGCTGCGAGGGAGCGGAGTTCCACACCAGCCGGATACGCTCTGAAAGCTCGGCGGAGGCGTATTTGGAAAAATCGTGGTCATAGTCATAGAGCAGCCGCTTTTGGACCACCCGTACTGTGGAATAATCGCCGCTGTCAATGAACGTTTGCACTGCCTCTGGCATGCCGCCTACAAAGTAGTAGCGCTTCAGCGCGTCTGTGTACCTCTCTTTGAACGAGTCGATAAGAGAGAAATCCCGCCTCTCCAACAGCTCGACGAGTGTCTCGTTTCCTGTGGCTGCGAGGAACTCGCGAAAGGTGAGCGGATAGAGGTTCATATGCTCGACTTTACCAACGGGAAACGATACGCCCTGGTGAAGCGCGATCCTCAGCAGCGATCCTGCAGCAACGATTGCCAGCTCTGGCCGCTGTTCTTGAAACAGCTTGAGGGAGGTGAGGACGCGGGGGCACTCCTGGACTTCGTCAAAGACAATGAGGGTCGATTCCGCCTCAGGTCTGACACCTGTCTCGACAGCAATGGCATCAAGGAGGCGTTGAGGGTTCAGGCTGCCAGCAAACACTGCCTTCATGCCGTCGTTTTCCAGGAAATTGACGAGTGCCAACTGATCAAAGTGCGTCCTGCCGAATTCTTCAAGCAGCCAGCTCTTGCCGACTTGGCGGGCACCTTGCAGTATCAGAGGCTTACGACTCTTCCCAGGTGA
>JAIRZP010000148.1 GCA_031267175.1 Coriobacteriales bacterium
CTGCTTCTCGGGGTCTGTTGACAGGATGCGGACGACTACCCCTTCCTTGTCCTGCCGGTCGGCCATCTGGACTGCTTCACCCAGGCTCCGTGCGGGCATTTCCTCCACGGAGGCCAGGCCGTTACCGCCCCATACATCCCGGACCGTTCGTGTGGAAAGATACTCGCCAGTAGCGATGACGACGGCACCAAGCAGGATGATCTCGTCCTTTGGATACGCGAGGACGATCTGGTTGGACGGGCCGACGCCCTCAAACAGGTAGGTGGTTCCCGCATGCTCACTGAGCAGCGTCTTGGCCGCCGCGAGGGAACGCGCGTCGGCCCTCAGTATCCTCGTGTAAAGGACGGCCTGCTCGGAGTCAAAGCTCCCCTTTGTGCTGAAGGCTGGCCGTCCATCAGGGTGGCGGTAGAGGACGAGCAGCGAGCCATCAACCTTGTCCGTGACCTCTGCCGGAGCGTCAAAGTCAAGGGAGGCGATGTCCGACTCAATGGCCACCCCCTCCTCCTCGTCGCCAAGCGCCCAGCCGGATTGAACCTGTTGCAGCGTAAAGAACTTCCTCCAGGGCCGAGCGACGATCTCAGCGTCCGAGAGGTCGCTTGCCTTTGAGTGCACGATGAGCCCTCGGCACTGCTTCGTCGCCTCGTTCCAGTGGCCCAGCATCTGCGCGAGCTTGCTATACGACAGTATCTTCAGATCAGGGTCGCGCGGATGACGCGAGCAATTGATGTAGCCGTCGGCCACCTCTCGCGCAACGAGGTCTGTGTCTATGATTTCTGAGAGGTTCATGAGTTTTTGAGTGTATCACAGAAAAGCTACGCTCGCTGCATCGGGAAGGGTAACGCCGTCATCCGCTCGATATCCAACACCCTGCACCTCCCAAAACAGGTATACTGCGCTCATGCGACATCCTTGGCAGCCTATATACACCCGGGATGTTCAGATCCTTATCTTGGGGAGTTTTCCTTAGTCGCGCTCACGCAAGACGGGGTTTTACTGTAGGCATCCTGAGAATTGCTTCTGCCGGGTTTTGGCGGATTCTTTGGGTGCAGACAGATTGCCCACCGACTCAGGCCGCATCCCAAAAAAATCGAATTCATGCTCGCACAAAATTGACGGGCATCGGGAATGTATATACAATTCAATCAGGTTTTGGGAAACACTTGTCAGGAGGCTCTTGCAGATTTCAGCGTAGTAAAGAGAAGGAGAATCATCATGACAAATGAAGGAAAGGCAGAAAAAGTCAAGGCTTTCGCCGGGGAGGTCGCGGAATCTTCCAAGGAGCTTTCGGAGGACGACTTGAAACAAATCTCAGGCGGTGCGTTTAATATGGAGGTGGCAAACAGACTCGGCTTGGATGTCAAAACGGGCAAGTCGGGCACACAAGGCCTGTTCGGGACACTGACGTACCAGGAAAGCAGTGGCTCACATGCCGGTGTATCAAGAAGAATAGACATACCCATAAGCGAAAACTCGATCAGAGCTTATCTGAAGATGCCCGGCGAATTGTCTGTTGAAGCGAGAACCACTTCGGGGGTACCGATAACTCTTGGTATAAACGAACTCATGGAGCTTTGTTCCTGAGGGTATCGGGGAAGGAAATCCGCTAAAGGCGCTGATAAGGGAGCTGCCTGTGTGCCCCATGACCCTACTGCGCAGCTTAGGGGCTGGCGAGAAATAAACTGATCCTATCCTGCGGCCAGATTGTCCCATCTCTACGCTGGGGACAAGCGGCAGCACTCCGAACCGCTATATCCTCAGCCGCGTCTGGAGATTTGCCTTGATGTTACTGGCAAACAGGGACAGGTCGTACAGATGCGCATGACCGAGATTGGCGCTGTCCATGACAGCGCTGATGTCGTCGGTGGTAAAACCTGAATCGGGCTCGTTGATAAGCAGGACCTCACCGGGAAAGCTTCCGCCCAGATCGGTCGGGCGAACGACCTGGGCCGTATCAGAGTCATCACCGGTAAACGTCGTGGGATTGGTGCAGAGTGTCGTCTTGTCTCCCCAGGTAAAGCGATCGTAGTCGCCGTGGACCTCCTCCGCTGTGGCAGTGTTCCAGGATAGGATCACGTTTTTGTCGGTCGGCGACTTTGAGAAGCTATAGGGCGAATTGTCCACGATGGTATCAACGAGCCCCCAGCCTGCTATAACAGCCAACGCCATCCTGTCCTGCGTGGCCTGCGAAGCAAACCTCGTGGCAAAATCGGACACCAGAAACGATGCCAACGCCGCGCCCTGCGAATGGCCGATTATCAGGTACTCACTGCTGCCGTTGTAATGCTTGAGAAAGTAGTCAAAGGCGTTGTAGATATCCGTGCGCGGCAGCCCGGAAATCTCCGAAAACGCCTGTTCATAGGAGTTTCCAGTGTAGTAGGCACCGTTGTATTGGCGGTATTTGGGCACGTAGATATTGACCTGTAACCCGTCGAAGATCGGCGTGATGGACTGCGACAGAAACTCGCCCGCCCCGGCCAGCATATCGGGGTCGTTCTGATCAAGAATGTAAGGGGTATTCTGGCTTTTTGCCGTCACGGTGGGGTAGATGACAAAGACGTTCAGCGCCCCTGCCTGGCTCTCGACCGGCAGTTGATGCCAGTTGGCCTCGTCCGAGTAATCCAGCCCGTCGGCCGATTGCGTGAAGGACGAAACGCTCTTAGACATCTCACCGGTAACAACCGTATAAGCAAGCAGCGACAGCGTTACCGCCAGCAGAACTGCCAGCACGATTATTGCAAGCGTCTTTCTGTCTATAAGCCCTTCGCCACGTTTGTTCATAGCCGGGATTATAGCAGACACGCAGGCATAAACGGGACGGTTCATGTATGCCTTATGGCCGACTCTCAAAATGCTACACTTGAAATCTGCTATTCTGCAAAAGCAAGTTTAGCAAAGGCGAGGGCAATGCTATAAACGTCCGTTGGCAACGCGCGGTTCTGCACCTATTGGAGAGAATTATTTTGGACGAACTGGCGTCGTTGGCTGTCGCTCTCATTATTTTTGCAAATACAATGCAACAGGAACAATGTAACAGGAAGCTCGCTATCGCTTTGGCAGATCGAAGCGAGCAAAAAAGGAGGTGCAGCCATAGCATTGGTCAAAGCGCAGGAAAGGTGCAGCGACGCTGCCAGAGCTCAGGAAATAAGCATCGACACCAGGGCAATTGAGGCTTCTGACAGGTGTTGGGTCGCAGATGCGTCGGACAGGGAAGTATATCTGTGCGACGACAGACTATATCCAGAGAGAACTCCACAACGAAGTATGAACATAAGGGGCCATTGCTTAGGCGGAGGCTCGTTTTTCTGCAATCCTCATGCTCTGTTTATTCTCTTGAGCATCCTTTACGGAGTAGTAACAGGCGTGCTGGTCTTTCACCACGTCTCTACGTTCTCAGTCAATGATTACTATGCTCACGCGACAAGGGTATACGATGTATGGCTGACCGATGGATTTGGGGCTTTCAGCCAATACATCAGCTATCCAGGTTGGCATTTTGTACAATTCCTTCTTGCAGAGCTCGGGTTTTCGATTCGCGCAAGCACCGTTATTACCGCAGGCTTCTTCAACATGGCAACCGCGTTACTCGTTTTCTATTGCTTCAGACAGGCGATTGGAAAGGAGCATGTGCTCCTGGCGATTGTTGCAGGATGCGCGGCCTTGATGGTTACCGCCGTATATGTGCCGTGGTTCAGTCCGCACGTATACTATGGGCAAAGTTCTCCGAATATCTGGCATAACCCGACCTATCTGGCTGTCAGGCCTGCTGCCCTGGCAAGCATGGCTTTATTTGTGCGACTGTACAACACCCGCTCTCGTACGGGCTTTAAATGGTTCTGCGAAGGCGGTCTCCTCTCAGTGCTGCTGGTTATCAGCCTACTGTTGAAGCCTTCATTTTTTCAAGTATTCCTCCCCGCGGCAATCGTATTTTTGCTTATCGATTGTTGCATTTGGCAACGCGACCTTAAATTCCTTGCCAAGATGTCTGCCATTTTTGCCCTCCCAATCCTTGTAGTGGCTCTGCAGTTTTTCAGCTCTTTTTATTCTGCTGGCGACTCCTCCAGTGGCATTGTCATAATGCCCTTTGCCGTATGGAGCGTCTACACTCCCAACGTTGGCATATCCCTACTCCTGCTTCTGGCGTTTCCCCTCTATTCGCTGTTTGTATTGCGCAAGGATGTTTTTGCCAAAGGATCAGTCTACCTCTTGCCAGCTCTCATGATACTCGCCGGCCTGTTGCAGTACATTCTACTCGCGGAATTGGGGGCCAGGATGTTCGACGGAAACTTTGGCTGGGGCTACGCAACGGCTACGTTTATAGCATGGTGTTTCTTCCTGCCGCTTTTTGTGCGAAAGGCGCTTGTGGAGAAATCTATCTCGGGCGTCAAGACGGTTTTGGGGAGCGTCATTGTTGCTCTTCACACGGCATCAGGCATCTACTATTATATAGTGCTGACAACAAGTACTACAGTTGGGTTCTAGTGTCTACCAGCAGCGGATACGCCACACCTTTGTCTGCCCTGGTGGCGATCCTTCCATAAGCAGTGTGAGAAGATGGCGCACATCCAGCCCGCCCTTGGAATGGGCG
>JAIRZP010000173.1 GCA_031267175.1 Coriobacteriales bacterium
CGGCCAACGACCTGAGCACACTCGGAAGCTATCTCGGTTATGAGGGAGAAGCGCTCACCCGATTCGTCGAGAGCGTCGAACACTATAACGAGCTTTGCGCAAGCGGTGCAGATACCGACTTTGGCAAGGATCCCGCTCTGATGATTCCGGTTGAGGCCCCGTTTTACGCCTACGGTGGCGAGAAGCACCTCGGCGACATGATGCTCACAGTCTCCGGTCTCCAGATAGACGAGAACGGCGCCGTACTGGGTGAGGATTGGCGACCGATACCGGGCCTGTACGCCGCCGGCAATGCCTCGGGTGGGCGTTTTGGCTGGCAGTACTTCACCTCCATCGCCGGCGAAAGCCTCTCCATGGCAACCACCCTGGGAGCCCTGACCGGCAAACACGTGGCCACCGGACAGCCGATAAAGGACCTGCAACTGTAAGGAGGCAGGAGCGTTCGATGATCCAGGCAGCATCAGCTACCCTGGCTGGCCTTGCCTTCCCCAAGGTCTGGGCCGTTAACCTGCAACAGAAGGAAGCATAGCATGATAAGAAAGGATGGGAAAGCTATGAGCAAGAAGAACATACAGACAGGAGAAGGAGTGGACAGGAGAGACTTCTTAAAGGGAGCGGCGCTGGTGGGCGCGGGTGCATTCAGCGCGGGTGCCCTGGCAGCCTGTGCGCCGAGCGCACCAACAAGTGACGGTGGGGGGAGCGCCTCCTCTGGTGCCCCTGCCACAGCCGCAGGCCCGTATGCCGGCACTATCACCCCCGAGGATTGGCTGGGCTCACCCCCGCAGATAGCCGATGCCGACATCTCCGAGACGGGCGATTTTGACCTTGTCGTACTGGGTGGCGGTCATGCTGGCAGCCAGGCGGCCTTGGCGGCTGCTCAGGCCGGTGCCAGCGTTGCTGTGGTGGAGTCCCAGCCCAAGGAAGCCTTCCTCTGCTTTGGCGACGATCTGTGCAGCTATAACTCCCAGTTCATGATTGGAAAGGGCTACGGCCCCTATAATGTGGGAGAGATCGTCTCCGAGTTTGTCCGTCGTGGCGGTGGACGTGTGTCGGCGCCCATCATCAAGCTGTTTGTGGAGAACTCAGGCGAGATGCTCGACAACATGGTCTCCCTCATTCCCGAGACGAGCAACATGCTGGACCTTGACAGCTTCCAATGTATCATCCAGCACGCCTATGGCAAGGAGAGTGGCTCGGATTACCCGCTGCTCATCGGTGGCTACAAGTCCTGGGCAACCACGCTCCAGACTATCGGCACTTCCAATGCAAATCCGGTTGACGGGCGCACGGGCATCAGCCGCCTGACTGAGTTTGAGATATACGCCCGGCTGGAGGCTGAGAAGCTCGGTGCCCAGTGGTACTTTGAGCACAAGGCCACGGTCCTCGCAACGGAAGGCGACGCCGTCACCGGTGCCATAGTCGAGAAGCCCGACGGTACCTATCTCAAGCTGAACGCCAGCAAGGGCGTGCTGCTTGCCTGCGGAGATTTCTCCGCCAATGTCGATATGGTCTACAACCTGCTGGGCGACGTCAATGAGTGGGGCGTGCGCGTTGGTGAGGATCGCGCTGAGATGATAGGCAACGGCAGAGACGGCGTGGGTCAGAAGCTGGGCTGCTGGGCCGGCGGTGCCATAGAGCCCTCACCCCGGCCTTCGATGAATGGCGGTATGCCTCCCGGCCCCTGGGGCACGGCTCCCTTTCTCATGCTCAATGGCGATGGCAAACGCTTCCTGGATGAGACCATGGCCCAGGTAGCAACGGCTGCCGAGCTCAGGCAACGCCCCAGCTTCATCGGCGTTATCACCGACTCGCAGTTCATGGAGACGGTCAAGCTCTCAGGCGTTGACCACGGCGCTCCCAACTGGGGTGCCCCCGAGGTTCTCTATGCCGCAGAGAAGGAGATGAACGCAACCCCGGTGGGTCCCGATGGCGGCAGTGTCTCGATGGTCTCTATTATCAATGTTGGCATGATGTCGCCGGAGGTTGCCGCGGCGTCCGGCTATGTGGCACCGGCGATAACCGGCGAGGATGCGGCTGAGCCTGCGGCAGACGAGTCCGCTGGAAGCCCTCCGGACGGTGAGGGCGAAGGCGGCGGTATGCCTGGCTTTGGCGGCCCCAACGTCTGGGCGGGCAACACGCTAGAGGAAATGCTCGGCTACATCGGCTATGAGGGCGAGGCCCTGGAAAACGCCAAGAAGTCCATAGAGCGCTATAACGAGCTGTGCTACAAGGGCGTCGATGACGATTTTGGCAAAGATGCCGAGGTCATGATTCCCGTAGACACCCCTCCCTTCTACGGCTCCAAGGGCGCAAATCCCGGCACAACTTCAGCTGGCCTGGTGTCGCTGACTGGCCTGCTCACCGACGAGAACCTCAACGTGCTGAAGGCTGACCGCTCCGGCCCCATCAAGGGTCTCTACGCAGCAGGCAACTGCCTCGGGCAGCGTTATGGCATCACCTACTCCACGCCCAGCGCTGGCAATTCCATGGGCATGGCCATGACCCACGGCCGCTTGGCAGGAAAGATCATCGCCGCGCTCTAGTGCTCTGTTAAGTCTAAAACTGCCGTTAGCTGCTTAGTTCATTTTTCA
>JAIRZP010000199.1 GCA_031267175.1 Coriobacteriales bacterium
GCCCAGGGGGCTCAAGGTAGGCGACATCGTCACCTCCGGGCCCGAGAGCGACATACAGCCCGGTTGCAGCCTGCAGCTCGGCGACATCCCCGTGGGCACGCTGGTGCACGCCGTGGAGATGCAACCCGGCAAGGGTGCCGCCCTCGCACGGAGCGCCGGCGCTTCCATCCAACTGATGGGCAAGGAGGGCAAGTATGCCATCCTGCGCATGCCCTCCCATGAGATGCGTCGTGTGCTGGCCACCTGCAGGGCTACGATAGGCGAGGTGGGCAACGCCGAGCACTCCAATATCAAGATAGGCAAGGCCGGCCGCAAGCGCTGGTTGGGCGTACGCCCTACGGTGCGCGGCACGGTCATGAACCCCGTGGATCATCCGCATGGCGGCGGCGAAGGCAAAAACAAGTCCGCCGGCCGTCATCCGGTTACCCCGTGGGGTGTGCCCACCAAGGGCCACCGCACGCGTAATAAGAAGAAGGCTTCGAGCAGGCTCATCATCCGCAGACGCAGGAAGTGATGAGGAAGAGACTCATGCAGGTCAAAAGAGAGAGAGCGTAATGAGTAGAAGTTTGAAAAAGGGACCGTACGTTGAGCCTCGGCTCCTCGGCCGCATCGACCGGATGAATGCTGCCGGCGAGAAGCAGGTCGTCAAGACCTGGAGCCGCGCCTCCACCATCTTTCCGGAGATGGTAGGACACACTATTGCCGTACACGATGGCCGCAAGCACGTAGCCGTCTACATTACCGAGTCCATGGTGGGTCATAAGCTCGGCGAGTTTGCCGCAACCCGTACCTTCCGTGGCCATGCGGGCGACAAGAAGGGCAAGTAGTAATGGAAGCAAGAGCAAGAGCCCGTTATGTGCGGGTGTCGCCGCGTAAGGCGCGTATGGTACTCAACATGATCCGCGGAAAACAGGTCGAGCGGGCCCGTGAGATACTGGCCTTTTCCGACCGCAATATCTCTGAGGTCATAGAGAAGTGCCTCAACAGTGCCGTAGCCAACGCGGAGGGCGAGGGAGTCAAGGCCGAGAACCTCGTCATACGCACGACCTATGCCGATGACGGCCCTACCATAAAGCGTATCCGTCCGCGTGCCAAGGGCATGGCCAATCGCATCCTCAAACGCACAAGCCACATCACCGTGGTAGTCGGAACCCGAGAGGAGAATTAAGCCATGGGACAAAAAGTCTATCCCACGGGGTTTCGCCTGGGCATAACCGAGAACTGGCGCAGCCGCTGGTTTGCCGAGAAGGACTATGCGGCCAACCTGGCCAACGACCTGGCCCTGCGGAAGTTCCTGGACAAGCGCCTTGAGCGTGCGGCGGTCTCAAAGATAGAGATTGAGCGTGCCGGCGACAAGATAAAGATTGCCATCACCACGGCGCGCCCCGGTATCGTCATTGGCAAGAAGGGTGCCGAGATAGAAGAACTCCGCAAGGAGCTCGATGGCATCGCCAATGGTCGCTGCTCGGTGGACGTGGTGGAGATCAAGCGTCCCGAGCTGGACGCCAACCTCATCGCCCAGAGCGTGGCCGAACAGCTTGAGGGCCGCGTTACCTTCCGCCGCGCCATGCGCAAGGCGGTGCAGAGCGCTCGCAAGAGCGGTGCCAAGGGCATCCGTATCCAGTGTTCCGGCCGTTTGGGTGGAGCCGAGATGAGCCGCCGTGAGTGGTATCGTGAGGGCCGTGTGCCACTCCATACCCTCCGCGCCAAGATAGACTACGGCTTTGCCACCGCCGCTACCACCATGGGATCCATCGGTGTCAAGGTGTGGGTCTACCACGGAGAGAAACTCCCCGGCCAGGCCACCCCCGAGCCGGCGCTTGAGGGCAGTTCGCGTCCGCAGCGTCAGCGTCGCAATGAAGGAGGCAGAAGGTAATGCTGATTCCCAAACGCGTCAAGCATCGCAAGGTGCAGCGTGGTTCCATGAAGGGCAAGGCCAAGGGCGCAACCAAGCTCAACTTTGGCGAGTACGGCATCCAGGCGCTGCAACCGCACTGGATTACCAATCGCCAGATAGAGGCTGCTCGTGTTGCCATGACCCGCCATATGAAGCGCGGTGGCCGTGTCTGGATCAATATCTTTCCAGACAAGCCCATCACCAAAAAACCCGCCGAGACCCGCATGGGTTCTGGCAAGGGCAACCCGGAAGAATGGGTAGCCGTGGTAAAGCCCGGCCGCATCATGTTTGAGGTCGCCGACGTAGAGCCTGCTGTTGCCAAGGAGGCGCTCAGCCTGGCCATACAAAAGCTGCCCATCAAATGCAAGATTGTGAGCCGCGAGAACCAGGACGGGGAGGTGTGAGATGAAAGCCAAGGACATCAGAGAACTCTCTAACGACGACTTGCAGATACAGCTCAGAGAAGGCCGTACCGAGCTGTTCAACCTGAGATTTCAGACGGCCACGAGCCAACTGGATAACACCGACCGCATGCGTCAGGTACGAAAGCACATCGCACGGGTTCTCACCGAGATCCGCAGCCGCGAGTTAGGCATTGCCAAGGTGAGCTGAGGGCGTGGCTCAGTGCCCTGGAACACGGCTCTGAGCAACACGAACGAAGCTATACAGAAGTAGTACTCCTGAGAAAGTAAGGACTTGAAGCAACATGACTGAAAAAGCAGAGCGCAACAACCGCAAGATGCGCCAGGGCGTCGTCGTATCTGCCGCGGCCGATAAGACCTGTGTGGTGGAGATAAACATCCGTAAGCCGCACGCGGTCTACGGCAAGATGATGACGCGTACCACCAAATACCATGCCCATGACGAGAACAATCTGGCCGGCGTGGGCGATGTGGTACAGATTATGGAGACACGCCCGATCTCTAAACTCAAGAGATGGCGTCTTACCCAGATCATCGAGAAGGCCAAGTAGGAAAGGGTGAGACCAAGATGATTCAAGCTGAGTCATATATGACGATTGCCGATAATTCCGGTGCGCGCAAGGTGCAGTGCATCAAGGTGCTGGGCGGCTCAAAGCGCCGCTATGCCAGTGTGGGTGACGTCGTGGTATGCGCGGTCAAGGAGGCCACACCCGGCGGCAACGTCAAAAAGGGCGAGGTCGTCAAGTGCGTTATCGTGCGCGTCAAAAAAGAGGTGCATCGCAAGGATGGCAGCTATATTAAGTTTGACCAGAACGCCGCGGTGGTCATCGACGACAACGGTGCCCCGCGCGGCACGCGTATCTTCGGGCCCGTGGCACGCGAACTGCGCGACAAGCGGTACATGAAGATAGTGTCGCTGGCACCGGAGACCGTCTAGGGCCCTGGGCCCTGCAGGTTCTGACCACCGAGAAACACAGGATTGTTGAAAAGAGTAGGCATGAGCAATAACAAGATGCGCATAAAAAAGGGTGACACGATACGGGTTATCAGTGGCAAGAGCAAGGGTGCCACCGGTTCGGTCATGCGTGCCATCCCAGAGAGTCGCAAGATAGTCGCAGAAAAGGTCGCCGTAGCCAAAAAGGCCCAGCGTCCCACGCGCGACAACCCGCAGGGCGGCATCATCTCGCTCGAGATGCCCATCCCTGTGGCTACGGTGCAGCTCGTCTGCCCCAAGTGCAACCAACCCACACGGGTTGCGATGCACGTCAAGGATGACAAGAAGGTACGGCAGTGCAAGAAGTGTGGAAAGGACATCGACTGAGACAGCTCCCTTCTGCCTGGAGGCCAGACGCCCAGGGCCCGCTCCCCGTACCCGGTACGCGGCAAGCCCGGCGCAGCAGGTTCCCGCTAAGGAGCACACCCACTCAGAGAGTCGAGAGGAAGTAACGTGACTGCAAGACTGAAAGAAAAATACACGGACGAGATCGTTCCGGCGCTCAAGGATCAGCTGGAGCTTGGCAACGTCAACGAGGTGCCCACTATCGAGAAGATCGTCGTCAACATGGGTGTGGGTGCCGCTGTGCAGGACAACAAGCAGATAGACGCGGCCATGGCCGATCTGCGCGCCATCACCGGTCAGCAACCCAAGCTCTGTCGCGCCAAGAAGTCCATCGCCAACTTCAAGCTGCGTGCTGGCATGCCCATTGGTGCCAAGGTTACGCTCAGAGGCGAGCGGATGTGGGAGTTCCTCGACCGCCTGCTCTCCACTGCCATCCCGCGGGTCCGCGACTTTCGCGGCATTCCAACGGACAGCTTTGACGGGCGCGGCAATTACACACTCGGAGTAACCGAGCAGCTCGTCTTTACCGAGATTGAATACGACAAGATAGACCGCACGCGCGGTATGGATATAACCATTGTGACGTCTGCTGCAAACGATGAGCAGGCCCGGGCACTCTTTGATGCCCTCAAGTTTCCGTTTAAGAGAAATTAGCGAAAGGTAGTGTTGTGGCAAAAAAGTCAATGATAGCCAAGGCAAAGCGTGAGCCAAAGTTCTCTACCCGGCAGCACAACCGTTGTGTGCGATGTGGCAGGCCTCGGGCCTACTACCGGCAGTTCGGGCTGTGCCGTATCTGCCTCCGCGAGCTGGCAAGCCGCGGCGAGTTGCCCGGTATCCGCAAGGCCAGTTGGTAGGCCTGCCCATACCAGCAACCCACGTGTCAAGGTGCCACACTCACCAGAGAAGGCAAACCGGCATCAGGGGCAACACTGAGAGAAAGAGGAATCTAAATGTCAATGACCGATCCTATAGCTGATATGCTCACCCGGGTACGCAACGCCAACTCGGCCAGCAAGGACTCCGTCTCCATGCCCACGAGCAAAAAGCTTGTCGAGATCGCCCGCATCCTCAAGGAGGAGGGCTATATCACCGCATACGAGGTCAGCATCGCAAAGCCGGTAGGCAGGCTGGAGATTACCCTCAAGTATGGCGAGAAACGCGCCCGGACGCTGCGTGGCCTCAAGCGCATCTCCAAACCCGGCCTGCGCGTGTATGCAAACAAGGACGAGCTGCCCCGGGTGCTCGGCGGCCTCGGCACAGCGGTTATCTCTACGTCGCGTGGCGTCATGACCGACCGCGACGCCCGCAAGGCCGGCATCGGCGGCGAAGTCATCGCCTATATCTGGTAAGGAAGAGGAGTTTCAGATGAGTCGTATCGGCAAACAACCCATACCGGTGCCAGCCGGTGTCCAAGTACAGATTAACGGCCAGTTGGTCACGGTAAAGGGTTCCAAGGGCCAGCTCAGCCATGAGTTCCTGCCCCAGGTGCGCATCGTGCAGGAAAGCGCGCCGGACGGCGAGGTACTCACCGTTGAGAAGATAGAGGACACGCAGGAGGCCTCAGCCCGCCATGGCCTCTCCCGCACGCTTTTGTCCAACATGGTAACAGGCGTGAGCGACGGCTTCTCCAAGAAGCTGGAGATAATAGGCGTGGGGTATCGTGCCGCGCTCAAGGGCACGGACCTGGAGCTGCAGCTGGGGTATTCGCACCCGGTAGCTATCAAGGCACCCGAGGGTATCAGCTTTGAGCTCCCCAACCAGACGCAGATTATCGTCAGAGGTATTGATAAACAGCAGGTGGGTCAGACCGCCGCCGACATCCGCAAATGGCGAAAGCCGGAGCCTTACAAGGGCAAGGGCATTCGTTACGAAGGTGAACATATCCGCCGCAAGATGGGCAAGACGGCAACGGGCGCCAGCTAGCCTGGTGCGAGAAAGAAAGGTTAAGGAGCGTTTTTCATGGATAAACGTAAGTCAAAGGCAAAAACCGCCAGCCTGGCACGCCGCCAACGCAGGGTACGTGGCAAGATACACGGCACTGCCGTGTGTCCCCGTCTGCGTGTAACGCGCTCAGGCTCGCATATCTATGCTCAGGTAATCGATGATGATGCCGGCACAACGCTCGCCAGCGCCAGCTCCCTTACGGCCGAGTTCAAGAAAGACGGCAAGAACGGTGCTACGGTCGAGGGCGCGGAGCTGGTAGGAAAACTGGTTGGCAAGGCTGCCAGCCGGGCAAAAATCACCAAGGTCGTCTTTGATCGCGGTGGACATCTGTACCATGGCCGCGTCAAGGCCCTGGCGGAGGGTGCCCGCGAATCCGGACTGCAATTCTAGGAGGAGATGCATGGCTCGTAATAATCCAAAAGAGACCCAGACACCAGAGCTGCAGGAGCGGGTCGTCTTTGTCAACCGTGTGTCCAAGGTCGTCAAAGGCGGACGCCGCTTTGCGCTCACGGCCCTCGTGGTCGTCGGCGACGGCAAGGGCCGCGTGGGAGTAGGCATGGGCAAGAGCCAGGAAGTGCCCATTGCCATCAAAAAGGGCGTGGAAGACGCCAAGAAGAATATGTTTACGGTGCCGCTCACCGAGGAAGGCACGCTGCCGCACGAGGCCCTGGGGGTCTTTGGCGCCGGCAAGGTGCTGCTCAAACCCGCCACGCCCGGTACCGGCGTGATTGCCGGTGGGCCGGTGCGCGCGGTGTTGGAGTTGGCCGGCGTCAAGGACGCGCTCTCAAAGAGCCTCGGTACCAACAACGCCATGAACATCGTCAAGGCTACTGCAGAAGGCCTCAAGTCTCTGTCCTCGCCCCGCCAGGTTGCGGCGCGCAGAGACAGCTCGGTGGCAAAGATATATGGCTGGAAGGAGTAGCTACCATGCCAACAGCCCAAAAGACCCTTAAGGTTACGCAGACAAAGAGCAGCATCGGGTTCAAGTCCGATCAGGCTGCAACGCTGCGTGCGCTCGGCCTGGGTAAGATAGGCCGGAGCAGAGAACAGGTGGATAACGCTGCCGTGCGCGGCATGCTGTTCAAGGTCAAGCACCTTGTGAGTGTTGAGGAGATCTAAATGCAGTTACACGATCTGGTTCCGGCTCCCGGTTCCACAAAAAAGCGTAAGCGCGTGGGGCGCGGCCATGCAAGTGGTCTGGGCAAGACCTCCGGCCGTGGCAACAAAGGTCAGAAGTCACGCGCCGGCGGCGGCAAGGGTGCGGGTTTTGAGGGCGGTCAGACACCGCTCGCCCGTCGTCTGCCCAAGCTCCCCGGCTTTCGCAATATCAACCGGGTGGCCTACGTGCCCGTCAACGTGGAGCGGCTTCAGGTGTATTTTGACAATGGCGACATTGTTGATGGTGACAGCCTGGCCGCAAAGGGTATAATCAAGAAGAACAGCCTGCCGGTCAAGGTTCTGGGCAGCGGTGCGCTTTCCAAGAGCCTGACGGTGAGAGTTGACAAGGTATCGGCCAGTGCCAGCGAGAAGATCATCGCGGCCGGAGGAAAGGTAGAAGCACCTTGCTAAGCGCGCTGCTTAATGCATTCAGGGTACCGGATCTTCGCAAGAAGATCTTCTTTACGCTCTCTATAATCGTGCTGTATCGGTTCGGGTCGTATATCCCGGTACCGGGGGTGCCCATAGGCGCGCTCACCGATGCCTTCAGCGACCCCACCAATCCCTCGCTCGTGATGCTGAATATCTTCAGCGGTAATGCGCTGTCCAATTTCTCGGTATTCTCCCTGGGAATCATGCCCTACATCACGGCGTCCATCATCATGCAGTTGATGCAGGGTGTCATCCCCTCGCTGCAGCGCATGGCGCGTGAGGGCGAATCGGGTCAGAAGAAGGTTACGCAGATAACCCGCTATGTGTGCCTGGGCCTGGGTCTCATCAATGCCATCGGCTACCTCTTCCTGTTTCAGAGTCCTACCTATGGTGTGCAGCTCACGACTGAGATGCCCATCTTCATCACGAGCGCTATTATCGTCCTCACCCTGGTGGCCGGCGTAGGCTTTATCATGTGGATGGGTGAGCTTATCACCCAGCGTGGCGTGGGCAACGGTATGTCCCTCATCATCTTTGCCAATATCATAGCCGGGTTTCCTTCTGCCATCACGCAGAGCGCCCAGACCCACGACATCTGGGTCACGGTGCTTATCGTGCTGGTCGTGCTGGCAGTCATCCCGGGCATTGTGCTTATCGAACGCGCTCAGAGGCGTATCCCCATCAATTATGCCAAGCGTATCCAGGGTAGGCGGGTCATGGGCGGCCAGTCAACCTATATACCGCTCAAGGTCAACGGCGCCGGCGTTATCCCCATCATCTTTGCCTCGTCGCTGCTGTACTTTCCTGCGCAGCTGGCCGTGTTCTTCAATGTGCAATGGCTTACCGATTTTTCCAATCTGCTCTCGTCGGGTGTGCTCAACTGGCTTCTTTCCTTTGTGCTCATCGTATTCTTCTGCTTCTTCTACACCTCCATGGTGTTCAACCCGCAGGACACGGCGGACAACCTGCGCAAGCAGGGGGGCTTCATCCCTGGTGTGCGTGCCGGGTCCAATACCGTGCAGTACATCAAGAATGTACTTAACAGGATAACGCTGCCGGGCGGTTTTTACATCGCCCTGATTGCCGTGGTACCCTCTATCATATTCACCTTTACGGGTGACCAACTCATCACTGCCTTTGGCGGCACCTCCATCCTGATTATGGTGGGCGTGGCCCTGGACACGATGAGCAAGGTCGAGAGCCAACTCAAGCAACATCACTACGAAGGCTTCTTCAAGTGAGGCCTTCCTGGCCTCACCGTTGTTGCACCGCGCGCTTTTTTGCTCCGCATTGAGTATCAAGGCAATCCGCTTTCTCACACAGGTCAAAGTTTTTTAAGAGGAGGACTGTTCTATGAATCTTGTATTATTGGGAGCCCCCGGAGCCGGAAAAGGCACGCAGGCCAAAAAGCTCGTTGATACCTATGACATCGCCCATATCTCC
>JAIRZP010000225.1 GCA_031267175.1 Coriobacteriales bacterium
CTGGTGGGGTGCAACAAGGCACCCTCATCGACATCACTGATATCACGCCGATTATGGAGGCGCGCTTTGAGGCGGAGACGGCCTCGCGAGTCAAGAGCGAGTTCTTGGCCAACATGAGCCATGAGATACGCACGCCGATCAATGCCATCATCGGCATGGGTACCATCGCAAAGAACACGGCGGAAGTAGAACGGAAGGACTACTGCCTCGAAAAGATAGAGGATGCCTCTACCCACTTGCTCGGCATCATCAATGACATACTGGACATATCAAAGATAGAGGCCGGAAAGCTGGAACTTGCACTTGAGGAATTTGACTTTGAGAAGATGCTCCAAAAGGTGGTCAGCGTCATCAGTTTTCGCGCGGAAGAGAAGAAGCAGAGTCTCACCGTACATATTGATGAGCTTATTCCTTTAATCTTGATTGGTGATGACCAGCGCCTGGCGCAGGTGGTTGCCAACCTGCTCTCCAATGCCGTTAAGTTCACGCCGGAAGGCGGCAGTGTGCAGTTGGACGCACAGCTGATTGATGAGGAGGAAGCTGATGGGGCCTGCACCGTGCAGATATCGGTGAGCGATACAGGCATTGGCATAAGCCCGGAGCAGCAGTCACGTCTGTTCGCGTCCTTCCAACAGGCCGAAAGCACCACGTCGCGCAGGTTCGGCGGCACCGGGCTGGGACTGGCGATATCAAAGGGCATCGTCGAGATGATGGACGGCAGAATATGGGTAGAGTCTGAAGAAGGCAGTGGCACCACGTTTGCTTTCACTGTTTGCTTGAAGTGTGGTAAAGGCGAGCAGAAGGGCCTCGCGGACTCTGGAGTGAGCAGAGCGGTTGCGGCAGAGGACGAGCAGGATAGCGAGTTGGACGATTTTGCGAGATACCGGATCCTGCTTGCCGACGACGTTGAAGTCAACCGGGAAATCGTCTTGGCCTTGCTGGAGCCCACAGGGCTTGCCATCGACTGTGCGGAAGACGGCTTGGAGGTGTTGAGTATGTTTGAGGCGCAGCCCGAAAATTACGACCTCATTTTCATGGATGTGCAGATGCCCGAGATGGATGGGCTTGAGGCCACGCGCCGCATACGTGCCCTTGACATCCCGAAGGCACGGGAGATTCCCATCGTCGCCCTGACCGCCAACGTGTTCCGCGAGGACGTAGAAACCTGTCTTGCCGCAGGTATGGACGACCATCTGGGCAAGCCCCTGGACTACAATGACGTACTGCTCTGCCTGCGTAAGTATCTGGCGAGCGACGAGTAATCCCTCTCACCCCAACGACCCAGTTGCTCTCAAGTCCCCTGGGGTCTGGAGTAGTGTGACGCCATAGAACGCCGCTGTGTTGATCCTCGCCTCAGGTGTGAAAGTACCCCACGGGATGCACGGTGTTATCGCCTTTTCCCATTGGTCAGCATGCCAATGCTACGCCACCGGCAAAGCGGAGCTTGCCAAGACTATGCTTGATGACGAACTCCCAGAGCGACGCGACGCTGATGACGATGTCGTTATATCAAGCCCAAGCGTCTCGAAAATCTGCTGCGCCTGTGACTTGATGTCACTGTCGGTACGGATATTGATGTTAGCTATACTCATAAGTGCTACCTCCTTTGCGCTTGGTTTTAGCATACGATGCGCATAAAAGCAACATGAAAAGAAATGAGTACTATCTCAAACTGGCACCGACCGCGTTCAACCCTTCGCAATGACAGTAGGTGTGAACCCGACCGTCTAACGTTCCTTCAGACGCCGGTAGAAGGTCGCCGTACTCATATCACACTGTGCAAGCAGAAAGTGTTGATTCATCCGTCATTGCGAGTGAGCGAAGCAATTGAGCCTGTGGCTTGCAGGTCATGGGCTGGATTGCTTCGTTGCGGAGCTTGCCATGAGGCAGCCGACTCCTTGAAATGGATCGACAATCCCGCTACACTTGTACAAAAGCATGAGAAGCAATCAGGAAGGAAGAGTCCAATGAGAAAACTTCTGGTAACACTCGTAACATTGATGACTGTATGTTTGATCTTATCTCTGGCTGCATGCGAGGGCTCTGACCGCACGGTCTCTTTGGCCAATGGCGTTTCTATCACCGTCCCTTCTGACTGGAGACAACAAAAAGGCGAACGCGAAGGTTGGTATGACTTTGAAACAGACAAGGGCAAAATCTCTGTCATGTATAACCAAAATAGCCCAGAAGATCCGTATGATTATATAGCAAGGTTTCTCAATGACTTGGAGGAAAGCGGCTACTATACGAAAATCGAGATTCTGTCACAAAGAGAGTCGATGATCGGCGGTGTGACCTGTGTCATCACTGAGTATTCATACACCCATTCGTCTTTAGGTGAGGACATCCGTAAAACCGCACACTTTGTGCGAAACGACTCATCTGTCCAAATCTCGTACGGGAATCCAACTGCTGAATACGACCCAAGTTACTTTGACGCGCTTGTCCTGACACTCGATTGGAGATAGTCAACGCTCAAGATGATGGTCGGAGAAGTGATTCCTGAGTAGAAGAAGCATACTTGCAGAGGGATACAATCCGTGTGCGGCTGTGATGTCACTCTTGACTCCTCAGACATGAAAATACCCCACAGGATGCACGGTGTTGTCGCCCTTGATGTCGAGGTCGAGGAGCGCGGGGTCTGCCAGTTCGATACCGCGCTGGATGATGGTGTTGCCAAACCGGCCACGGAGGCTGTCGATGGCGTGGTCGAGATCCTCCTGGCGGGTGTCGTCGAAGAGCGCCAGCTGGCGATGGTAGTACGCGTCCTCCAGGCCACTGGCCCGCACCATGAGGCCGCGTATGGGGTGGTCGGGGCCTATGCACTGGTGTGCCAGCAGCAGCTCCCAGGCTGTTTTGGCAATGACCGTGGTGGCCGCAGTGGCCTCGTAGCGCGTGCACTGCCTCGTGAAGGAGCTCAGCTCGCTGCCGTCCCGCACGGCAATGGCCACGGTACGGGCACGCACGCCGTCCTCCCTGAGCCGTTGCGCCACCGACTCGGCGAGCAGGTAGATGAGTGCCTTGGCATCGCGCTCGCAGCATATGTCGTGCGGCGCGGTGAGCCCGTTGCCGTAGCTCTTGATGCTGCGCAGTACGTCCCTGGACTTGGGGTCGTAGGCCTTGACCGGTGTTGTGTCCTCTCCCCGGGCAAAGCAGCGCAGCACAAAGCCTATCTTTCCAAAACGGCCCTGCAGGTAGCTGTCACTCGCGTGGGCAAGCTCGCCGATGGTTCTGATAGAGTACTCTCTGAGCTTGCGTTCGGTCTTGCTGCCCACGTAGAGCAGCTCCCCTACCGGCGCTTCCCAGAAGAGCTCCCGGTAGTTTGCACGGCTTATCTCGGTGATGGCGTCGGGCTTTTGGTAGTCGGAGCCAAACTTGGCGGTGATCTTATCCCAGCCGATACCGATGCTCACCGTTACGCCCAGCTCCGCCTTGACGCGCTCCGATAGTTCCTCGGCCACCAGGCGGGCATTGCCGCCGTGCAGGTTGAGCGAGCCGCTCAGGTCTACCCAGCACTCGTCGAGCCCAAAGGGCTCCACCAGGTCGGAGTACTGGTAATAGATGCCGCGCGCCATGGCCGAGTAGCGCTGGTAGAGCTTGTAGTTGGGGGCCACGACGATGAGGTCGGGACATTTCTGCCGGGCCTCCCAGATGGCCTCCGCCGTCTTGATACCATAGGGCTTGGCCTCGATGCTCCTGGTGAGGATGATGCCGTGGCGCAACTCCTGCTTGCCGGCTACGGCTATGGGCTTGCCGCGCAGTTCCGGGTGTTCCGCCTGCTCAACGCCTGCGTAGAAGCTGTTCATGTCAACGTGGAGGATCACGCGGTCTGTGCCCGCTGCTGCCTGCGCTATGCCCGCCGTGATGCCCGTTGCCCTCTCCGCTGCCCTGTCGGTCGCCGCCTTCACGGCGTGTGGCTGCCTTCGTAGACCTTGCCCTCGACGAACCATTTGGGATTCTCGTAATAGAGGAAGCTCTCCCTGTTGCCGATACGCACCCGGTAGCGGATGCCGTTGCCACCGACCTTGAGCGCCGCGGCCTGGCGTCTGTCCAGCACCGCGTCAATCGTAAAGCGCCTGCCGTCCTCCCACAGTATCGCCAGGGGAACGACCGCCCCCTCCTCATCATGCCTTGCCACCACTTCTACGTACTGCTTTATTCTATGAGAAATTCCTTGTACCACAACACACCTTCAACACATCGGCT
>JAIRZP010000240.1 GCA_031267175.1 Coriobacteriales bacterium
TAGAGACCGGTGGCAGCCTGATTATCGGCACCGACGCAAACATCACCGGCAATATCTACGTCAACCGCGGTGCCTCGCTCACGATTGAGCCTAACTGCACCATCAAAGGCAACATCTACTGTGCCGGTGTCCTCACCATAGAAGGCAGCTTCAAGCTCGACGCCCTTGATACCAACCCGGACAACATTGAGCTCGGCATGGTGAGCACCAACTCCAAATACGGCAACGCAACAGGCATCTTCATCTACAACGATGCTACCATAGGGGTAGGAACCTTGAACGTCCCCAACGATGGGAGCACCGTAGTCATCACCAACACCGCTGGCTTTGAAACGGGCAAAATCCACAGCTTTGTACCCTATCCGGAGTATGCTACCAATCTTTTTGGAGCAGCGGGTACCTATGACGAAAGAAGCCACGTCTGCACACAGTTCGTAATGGAGCAACTCGTCTGGCAGGAACGGCCGGGGTCAACTACTGAGGAGTGGTAACGGGAGAGACCTTGCAGTTCGAACGTTTCACGGTAATGATAGTTGGGATACAGGGCTAAAGTCCCTCCGCTCGAAATGACAGTGGAGAGGTGCGTACGTGCTGCAGGCAACGGCATAATACGCTACACTTACAGGCATGATTTCATTGAGCGGCCTGACCGACATCCTTATGACCGTGTTCTGGGGCCTGGTGCTCCTTACGACGATCGTCTTTATCCATGAAGGCGGTCATTTTCTGGCTGCGCGTGCCTTTGGCGTGCGGGTCAAGGAGTTCATGATCGGGCTTCCGGGGGCCAAGCTGGCCTTTAAGCACAAGGAGACCTACTACGGAGTAACGGTGGTGCCGCTGGGCGGCTATTGCATGATTGCCGGTATGGAAAAGGGCGAGGCAAGCACCGACCTGGAAAAGGCGCTGGCCTTTATCAGCTATTTTGGCATCGTGTGCCTGGAGCAGGCCGAGCGGGCCGCCGAGAACTTTGATTTTGACCTGGTCACCCACTTGAATACCCTGGACGACTGGGGCACGGTCCGGCGCTTCAGGGCAAAGGGCCTCTTCCACTACGCCATCGCAGAGGCCACGATAGACGGAGTCCTGTACCCGGAGTCCGAGCCACGGTTTATTCCCGACCTCAAGGGCTTTCTCGCCTCCGAGCGCAGGCACACCTATGCCTCGCTCCCCTGGTGGAAACGCCTGGTTATCCTGCTCGCCGGGTCGTTCTCCAACCTGCTCGTGGCCATGGTCATTCTCATAACCTTGCTCATGGTCAACGGCACGCAGACAGCCACGACCACCGTGGATACCGTGGTACCCGGCTCCCCCGCGGCCCAGGCTGGGCTCGAACCGGGCGACGAGCTGGTCTCCCTCAACGCGGTGGGGGTGCAAAGCTGGCAGGACTTTACCCGTGCGGTGCAGGAGCTCGAGCCGGGGAACGAGATAGTGTTGGGCTACCGGCACGACGGCTACAAGCTCACGGCGGTGCTGACTCTGGCCGAGAGCGAGGCGGGGGGCCCGATGATAGGGGTGACCTCGCGCATCAGGCAGGAGCCTATCAGCTTCTTCCGTGCCGCGGAGACCTCGGTAGCGCTCGTGGGCCTGACCCTCGGGGCCATTCTCCAGCTGTTGAACCCAGCGACTTTTGCAGACACCATAGGGCAGACCTCCAGCGTCGTGGGTATCTCCATGGAGGCAAGCTCGGCGGCGGAGGCGGGGCCCTTTACCTTTATCCTGCTGATTGCCGCGCTCTCCATCTCCATAGGCCTCATGAACCTGCTCCCCATACCGCCGCTCGACGGTGGCAAGATAGTCATTGAGACCATCGAGCGCATCACTCGCCGCCGCCTGCCGGTACGCGTGGTCAACGGGCTCTCCTTTGCCGGGCTGGCTGCTATGCTCCTTTTATTCGTCGTAGCCACCAATGCAGACATCCAACGCTATTTTCTTGGAGGGTAGAGAAGGGAGAGCCTCCCATGTCTGACGATGTTGCTCCGTTTGTCCCACCACCGCCCAGTGGTGAACCAGTCCTGAACGACCCCGTATCTGTGCCGCCGCCCAGTGGTGCGCCTGTCCTGAATGACCCTGCTCCGCCTCCACCTGGCCCAAGTGGTGAACCGGTTTTGAGCGATGCCGCTCCTCCTCCAGGCCCAACGGGCGAACCGATCCTTCCTCCACCTCCACCCGATGACGCGCCGGTAGTGCCGCTTGCCGCGCTGGCTGATACGGCCCTGCCATCCCCGGTCTCAGCTGTAATCCTATCACCTCCCGCTCCCTCTACAACACCTCCCGCTCAAGCTTCTGCATATCCTGTTCCCGTGCCGGGACCGGCTTTGGAGCCTCCCATAGCAGCTCCTGCTCCCGTTAAGAAGCGGAGTAAGAAGCCCCTGATTATCACACTCGTCGTGCTTGCGGCGATAATCCTGTGTGTTGTCGGCTTCTTTGTCTTTCAGGAGGTTTCTCGCGATAACGCCTACAACGAGGCCGTGGCTGCCTTTGAGGCGGGCGACTATGTGAGGGCTCGCAGCGGCTTTACCGATCTCGGCGAGTACCGGGACGCCGCCGACCGGGCCCAGACCAGCAACACCTATGCCCTGTATGAGGAGGCAAAGGCGCTCTACGACGAGGGCAGCTTTGAGGATGCCCGGTCTGCCTTCTCCGGCCTGCTCTCCAGCGGCATCTCCGATGTGAGCGAATGGATAAACAAGTGTGATTATGCCCTTGCGGACGAGCTGTTTACGGCGGGCGAGCTCGAGGATGCCTATCTGGCCTTTCTTGAACTGGGCAGCTATTCGGATGCTGCCGACCGGGCCCTTGCCTGCACGCAGCCCTTTCCGGCAACCGGCGTGCTGTTTCAGGCCGAGGGTACGTACTCCGAGGATTCTCCCCTCGACATCGTGTATAACTATCCCGGCGGCGGTGCGTACTACAAGATATACCGCGACAATGTGCTCGTAGCCACGCTGTTCCTCAACGCCAATGCGACGCTCAGAGTCAACCTTCAGCCGGGCAGCTACGTCATCAAGGAAGGCACGGGTGAGATCTGGTTTGGCGAGACCCTGGCCTTTGGCAAGGAGGGCTACTATTCCACCCTGACCTTTGATGACGCGGGAAACGAGTTCCTCGTGCTTGAGGACGGCTATATCATGACCCTGACCATGAACTATGGTGCCTCAGGTAACGTTTCTGACCGAGACGAGGATTTCTCCACTTTTTGAGAAGATATGTGGTATTATCTTTCAGACCCTTTAAGAGCGGTACCGTGATGCCGACAAGGATACAGGCGAATACAGAACTGCCCGCTTGGCTTTTTGCCCGGCGTGTGCTGTACCATCCAATGCCCTTGTCGCTCACGACGAGGGCATTTGTGTATGCGGACGGCAGGTAGGTACTGCTGAGCCGCGTGTGTTTGTGGTACAGCGGCAGAGCGTTTCTTCTGACCATTGAGGCGAGATGTGAAAGAGAGGTAGGCAGGTGAACAAGGAAGCAGTGACGACCCTTATGGACGAGCGCGACATCGAGCGCGCTCTCACGAGGATCACGCATGAGATCCTGGAGTGCAACAAGGGAGCCGAGGGGCTGGCTCTCATAGGCATCGTGACTCGGGGTGACATCCTCGCCCAGCGCATTGCCGCCAAGATAGAGCAGATCGAGCAGGTCAAGGTTCCGGTCGGTTGGCTCGACATCAGCTTTTATCGGGATGACCTGAGCCACCATCTCACTCCGGAGGTACACACGACCAAAGTGCCCTTCAACGTCAACGGCTGCGCCATAGTGCTCGTGGATGACGTACTCTTTACGGGCCGCACCATCCGCGCGGCGCTTGATGCCGTCATGGACTTTGGGCGTCCCTCAGAAATCAAGCTCGCGGTGCTTGTGGACCGAGGCCATCGCGAACTGCCCATCCGGGCGGATTTTGTAGGCAAGAACGTGCCCTCGGACGCCAACGAGCAGGTGCGGCTCTTCCTGGAGCCGGTTGACGGGCGGAGCAGCGTGGAGATATGGCAGGCACAGCCCGGGGAGCATATCGGTTCCGCACCCCTGCCCAGGCACGGCGACGAGACTCCTTCTCAAAAAGACAGCCGAGGCCGTTGATGGGCGCTCTCGCCACCCGCCATGTTCTTGGCATTCAGGATCTCAGTGCTGAGGAAATAGGCCTGGTCCTCGACACCGCCCAGAGCTTTAAGGAGGTCAACGAGCGGACCATCAAGAAGCTGCCCACGCTCCGCGGACGCACGATAATCAACCTGTTTCTGGAGCCTTCCACGCGCACCCGCACCTCGTTTGAGATAGCGGCCAAGCGCCTGTCTGCCGACAGCGTCAATATGTCGGGTTCGGCTTCGGCCACGGTCAAGGGCGAGTCGCTCGTGGATACCGCCAAGACGCTCGATGCGATGAATGCCGACCTCGTGGTCATCCGGCACACCATGGCCGGCTCGCCACAGATACTCGCCCGGCACATGCGGGCCTCCATCATCAACGGCGGCGACGGCAAGCACCAGCATCCCACGCAGGCCCTGCTCGACCTCTTCACCCTGCGCGAGCACTTTGGTGGCTTCGAGGGCCTGCGCGTAGGCATGGTTGGCGACATCGCGCACTCGCGCGTTGCGGGGTCCCTCCTGCCGGCCCTCAGTATGCTCGGTGCCCAGACCACCGTCGTTGCGCCGCCGACGCTGTTGCCCGCCCGTCCCGAGGCACTGGGGACTCGCGTGTCGTACAGCCTCGACGAGGTGCTGCCCGAGCTGGACGTCGTGTACCTGCTCCGCGTGCAGCAGGAGCGCCTGGAGGGCGCGCCACTCCCGAGCCTCAGAGAATATGCCCTCCTGTTTGGGCTCGACCTGGCCCGGCTGGCTCTCATGCACAGGGATGCCATCATCATGCACCCCGGCCCCATCAACCGGGGCGTGGAGCTCAGCTCCGAGGCCGCCGACGCAGCCAATAACCTCCTGCTCTCTCAGGTCACGGCCGGCGTTGCCGTGCGCATGGCGCTGCTCTACCTGCTCTTGGGAGGTGAGGACGATGGCGCTGCTGCTTGAGAACCTGCGGTGCATCGACCCCGCGCTGGGGCTCGATGAACACTGCAACCTCGCTATCAAGGACGGTCGGATAGTCGCCCGCGGCCCCGATGTAGATATTGAAAAGGGCGTGCGCCGCGACCTCAGCGGCAGGATTGCGCTCCCCGGCCTCATGGACATGCACGTACACCTGCGCGAGCCGGGGGAGGAATACAAGGAGGACCTTGCCAGCGGAGCCCGCGCGGCGGCACGCGGCGGGTTTACGGCGGTCCTGGCGATGCCCAACACCGTGCCCGTCTGCGACACCGGCTCCCGCGTGGCCTTTGTTTTGGACAAGGCGGCACAGGCAGGCCTAAGAACCCGCATTTTTGTAGCCGGTGCCCTCACACAGGGGCTCAAAGGCACGAGCCTCGCCGAGATGGGCGACATGCACCGGGCCGGTGCCGTGGCCTTTACCGATGACGGCAGGGGCGTGCAGGACAGCGGCGTGGCGCGCCGTGCCATGGAATACTGCCGTCAGTTCGGTACCCCCGTGCTGAGCCACTGCCAGGCAGAGGATCTCGCCGGCGCGGGCGTGGTCAATGAGGGAGTGGCCTCGACACGCCTGGGCCTCGCCGGCTGGGCGGCAGCGGCTGAGGAGTTCATGATAGCCCGCGACATTGCCCTGGCCGAACTGACCGGCTCTGCGCTGCACATACAGCACCTCACGACGGCCCGCGGCGTCGAGCTGGTGCGCGCTGCCAGGGAGCGCGGCCTGCCGATAAGCTCCGAGGTAACGCCGCATCACCTGTTTTTGAACGAGGATTGCCTCGATGAGGACTATAACACCGCCCTCAAGGTAAACCCGCCGCTGCGTACCCAGGCGGACAATCGGGCCCTTCAGGGCGCGCTCGCAGAGGGCGTCATCGACTGTGTCGCCTCCGATCACGCTCCCCATGCCGCGCACGAGAAGGCCCTGGAGTTTGAGCTTGCGCCCTTTGGTACCACCGGGCTCGAGACGTCCCTGGCCCTCGTGCTCACGCATCTCGTGCGCCCGGGCCTGTTGAGCTATGCACAACTCGTGGAGCGCATGGCCCACGCGCCGCGCCGTATCCTGGGCCTGGAGCCGGTGAGCCTCAGTGTGGGCTCGGTGGCAGACATCACAGTGCTGGATCCTGAGTTACGCTGGACCGCCGGCGCGGACGGCTGGGAGTCAAAGAGTGAAGGCAGCGCCTTTGCCGGTAGCACGCTTATCGGCCGCGCCACCGACGTCTACGTGGGCGGCTACGCCAGCCTGCAGGATGGAGCAGTACAGT
>JAIRZP010000244.1 GCA_031267175.1 Coriobacteriales bacterium
CAGCCAAGAAGCAGTACGGGAACTGAAAGGACACTTCTCTTATTCCAAGGGAAACTTCGATGCCAATGTATTGATTGGGAAAACTGCGTTTGCCATTAGTAATGCCGGATTGATCCGAAAAGCGCAGCAGGACGTAGAGACCGAATTCCCTAAGACTGACGTTGATCTACTCGTAACTGAAATAAATGCACTTACTGATAGTGTAAATAGGCTCTTTGATATAGTAGAGACATGACCTCCTATCTGACACGTACTGACCTTTGGATGGGAACAACTCGCGTTAAGACCGCGTTTGGAAATAGTTGGCAAAGTTTTGCTGGCGTTTGGATCTGTTACAGAATGAGTTAAGATGGGGCGGTTACAATGGGTTCTCAGGAAACATTGCGGTGCCTGTGCGATACCCTCCGGACTGTGTTGTATTCTTGCGATGGCACCGCAATGTTTCTCTTGACTACGAACAAGTGTTCGTATAGTATTATACGGTCATCGGACATCGAATGGAGCAGATATGAACATAGACAAGGATAAGGCCCAGGCGTTAGAGCTTACCACGGGAGAGATCGAGAAGAAGTTTGGCAAGGGTTCCATCATGCGCTACGGCGAGAACGGGCCAAAGCTTGAGCTGGAGGCCATCCCTACCGGCATTCTCGCGCTGGACGCGGCACTCGGGATCGGAGGCGTGCCCCGTGGCCGCATCATCGAGATATTCGGGCCGGAGTCGAGCGGCAAGACGACGCTCGCGCTCCAGATAATCGCCGAGGCACAGGCCATAGGCGGTATCGTTGCCTTCATAGATGCCGAACACGCGCTTGACCCGACCTATGCCGCCCGCCTGGGTGTGGACATTGACGAGGTGCTCGTGTCGCAGCCGGATACCGGTGAACAGGCACTGGAGATCTGCGACATGCTCGTGCGATCCAACGCCATTGACTGTATCGTCATCGACTCTGTGGCCGCCCTCGTGCCACGAGCAGAGCTGGAAGGAGAGATTGGCGATGCTTCCGTGGGCCTGCAGGCCCGCTTGATGAGCCAGGCACTCCGCAAACTGGCCGGCTCGCTTTCCAAGTCTAACACCACCTGCATCTTCATCAATCAACTGCGTGAGAAGATCGGTGTGATGTACGGCAATCCTGAGACCACTACCGGTGGCCGTGCCTTGAAGTTCTTCTCCTCAATACGTATCGACGTCCGCAAAATCGACTCCATCAAGAAGGGCACCGACTTCATCGGAAACCGGGTTCGCGCGAAAGTCGTCAAGAATAAGGTTGCGGCCCCCTTCCGTCAGGCCGAATTCGATCTGATATTTGGTGAGGGAGCCTCGAAAGAGGGAGGCATCCTGGATATGGCAGTGGAAGAGGGCATCGCCAAACGGTCAGGTGCCTGGTATACCTATGGCGAACAGCGCCTGGGCCAGGGCCGTGAGGCGGCCAAGGAGTACCTGAAGGAGAATCCGAGCCTGCGTAATGAGATAGAGCAAAAGACCAGGACCGCCCTGGGCCTGCTGACAGACGAAAGCACGACCAAGCCCGAAACCCCCGCAACCGAACAGGGAGACACTGCACAGAGCGAGGCTCCTGCAACCGTCGAAGCGCATGCGTAACGGGCACAGGAAAGGCCTGGGTGCGCGGGCGGGTAATGCCAATGCCGCCATGGATTCGCTGGCACACCTTCTCAGAAAACGCGAGCGCTCTGTTCAGGAAGCACGTAAACGGCTGAGAGAAAAGGGCTATGAGGCCGAGGCTGTTTCCTGCACGGTAAGTCGCGCGCTGGCCTGTGGGCTGCTGGACGACGAACGGTTCGCGCGCGGCTATATCAAAGGCAAGCTCTCTCTGGGATGGGGAAGAAGGCGCATTGAGCAGGAACTCTACCGTTTTGGGATTGCTACCAAGAATATAGAGGGATACCCCGATGCCTTCTTCGCTGACGATGAACAGCTGGAAGCGGCACTGATCGCCTCGAGCAAGCATCGCAGCAGATCAAAGAATCCCCGGCAGGCCGCCTATCGCTTCCTGGTGAGCAAGGGTTACAGCTCAAGCATCGCCTCGGCTGCCCTGAGGATGACTGAGGTCCTTCAAGTATCTTAACAGCAGCCTAAGCGCTTCATCGGCTGCCTGACTGCGGATCTGCTCGCGGCTGCCGCCAAAAACAGAGAGCGTTGCGACCGCTTCCGCGCTGCTGCCATCGGCACGTTTGCAGGCAACGCCAATCCAGACTGTTCCCACCGGCTTGTCATTGCTCCCGCCGCCAGGCCCGGCGATTCCGGTCGTGCTTACGGCAAAATCCGCATCAAGGGCCGCCAGAGCACCTGTGGCCATCTCCCGTGCTGTCTCCTCGCTCACCGCGCCGTAGCTCCTCAGGGTCTGTGCCGAAACCTTGAGCCGCTCACGCTTGACCTCGTTGGAGTAGGAGACGATGCTTCCGTTAAAGACCTCCGAGGCACCGGGAATATCCGTCAGGCGCTTTGCGATGAGTCCGCCTGTGCAGGATTCTGCCGTACCCAGCTTAAGGCCGCGTGCCTGTGCTTCCGCAAGCACCTCATCTGCAAGAGAGCTGCTTTGGGTCTGCACCGCTGGCTTTGCCCCCTTCTTCAGAGGAAGGGCCAGGACCTTGCTTGCCAGGTAGAAATAATCCGCCATCGAAAACAGCGTCAGGAGCAGCGCGATAACCATCACTGCCCACGAGCCATAGTAGAGGATGTCATACCGTCCGCCCATGCCTGCGGCAAGTTCCGGGTTGGATTTGATGATGAACAGGATGACGGCGATTATCTGCGCCACGGTCTTTATCTTGCCCCAGATGCTGGCCGCTATGACATGACCTTCGGCTGAGACCACCATTCTGAGGCCGCTGACCAAAAACTCCCGGGTGATGATGACCAGAACCACCCATGCCGGCAGCTCGTTGAGCTCAACCAGCGCCAACAGTGCGGCGGTCACGAGTATCTTGTCAGCCAGAGGATCCAAAAACTTGCCCAGGGTGGTAACCTCATTACGGGAGCGGGCGAGATACCCGTCCACGCTGTCGGTAAAGGCCAGCAGGGCAAACACCGCTGCCGCAAGCCAGGGCTTGAGAAACTCCAGGGTTGCCTGCATCCCTGCAAAGGGAAACCAGGTTGGCCAGGGGGCCAGCAGTACCACCACAAAGATGGGAACGAGCGCAATACGTATCGTCGTGACGATGTTTGCGCTGGTGAGTATGTGCTTATACGAATTGGTCGCCATAGCTCAAAGCACCTCGGCAAACAGGTCATAGAGCACAGCCTCGGTAATCCTCGCGCGTACAAAGGCCCCCGGCTTTAAGGTCGTCTCAGACAGCATTTCCTCGGAAGTAGTGCCTGCACCCTTTGGTTCGGCGCTGCCAGCAGCATCGGCTCCTGCCGTGCCAGCGGCATTGTCCGACATTACAAGATACGTGATGCCGTCTACTTCCGGTGCCTGGCCCTGTGTACGCCCAAACAAACCTTCCTCGTCCCGTCCGCAGATGAGAAGGAGGACTTCCCTCGCTACCTTGCTTTGGGCCCGCTCAAAGCCAATGCTGTCAGCCAGGTCTCTGAGTATCTGGACGCGTTCAAACGCGGTTCTGGTATCCACCTGCTGGGGCAACCCCGCAGCCACCGTGCCCTCTTCACGCGAATAGGCAAAAATGCCGACATAATCAAAGCGGGCGGCGCAAAGAAACTGGCAGAGCTGTTCAAAATCATCCTCGCTCTCTCCAGGAAACCCCGTCATCACCGTTGTGCGAAGGACAACGCCGGGCAAGACTCTGCGAATGCGCTCCAATAACTCCAGATACTCCTGCCCCGAACCCCTGCGGTGCATGGCCGCAAGCACAGATACGCTGGCATGCTGCAGCGGGATGTCGAGGTACCGGGCAATATTGGCATGCGCCGCCATGACCTCCAAAAGCTCGTCGGAGATTCCCTCCGGCTGCAGGTACATAACGCGAAACCATATCTGAGGATGCTGCTCTGCGAGCGCAGCGAGTAATTCGGCAAGCTTGGCCGGTGCCGAGGGAGCTGCTTGAGCCGTGGCTGTGTCGCGGGTGTCTGCCCTCTCCCCTGACGACGGCTCACGCCAGATGCCCGTGTCCTGCCCAACGAGAATGATCTCGCGCGCACCACCGGCAACGAGCTCGCTGACCTCTGCCTTGATATGCTCAAAGGGGTAGCTCAGATAGGGGCCCCGTATCGCGGGGATCGTGCAGTACGAACAGCGCCGTGAGCAGCCATCGGATATCTTGACGTAGGCCCAGGGCTGTGGCTCAAGCTCACCAAACCCAACCTCACCCTCACCCTCAACCTCAGCCCCGCCCCCCCCTCCTGCGTCCTGCTCAAGCAAACGCAACAGCGCTTCTGCAACCCCCGCTTCCTCGGCAACAGGCACAAAGGCAGCTGCCTCCGGCAATTCGCGGGCAAGTTCCTCGCCAAAGCGCGAGGGCAGGCATCCGGCTATAAGCAACCTGGTCTCTCCGCTTTGCACCCGTTCCAGGGCGGCCAGCTCAAAGACGGTGTCGAGCGATTCCTCCACAGCCGCCTCAATAAAGGCGCAGGTGTTGAGGAGGATGAAATCGGCAGCATCGGGCCGCGCGCCAACATAAAAGCCCTGCTGTTCCAGACGGGTACACATGGCACGACTGTCCGCTTCGTTCTTGGCGCAACCGAGGGTCACCAGGGCAACACGAAAAGGCTCCGGGCGTAGGTCGGTCAAGACAGGACTCCCCGGCTGCTATCGGTAGTTGGCATACTGGAGGGGCTGGCCATAATCCTTCTCCTTGAGAAAGGAAATTACATCCTGCAGGGCGTCACGGCTTGGAGAAAAGACCCGGAGCTTATCGCCTTCGATGACCACCTTGACGTTCTTCATTTTAAGAGCCCTGATGTCTTTGTTGATGCGGCCGGCCGTATCCTTGTCAATGCCGGCAATGACCTTGCCGAGGATGCGGATGGTCATGCCGCTTGCGCCCTGAGGCTCACCCCAGTTCAAGGCCTTGAGGTCGATGTGCCTGCGCACCAGCTTGGTGTTGAGGACATCCTGAACCTGGGAGGCCACAAACTCGCTGGGGGCCGTGAGCGTAAAGACACCGGCGGCCTTGTCGAGCTCCAGCCTGGCCCCGCTATCCTTGAGATCATAGCGTTGCACGAGCTCTTTTCTGGTCTGCTGCCACGCATTGTCAAGCTCTTGCATAGCAACTTCTGAAACCACATCAAAACTATTGTCTTTGGCCATTGCACACTCCTGAGTTCTATTCCTGACTTGCTGCGTCGGCATTCTGGGCATTCTGGACAATCGGCCGCTGCTCTACTTCAAGCTCAAGCAGTCCCAATCCGTCAACATTGTCCAGGGGCACCTCAATGCCATTCTTATACGCACGTACATAGCCCGGTGCTCCTGCCTCTATCGTGCAGGCGGATGACACCGTATAGGTGCCGGTCCACGGAGCCGTGCAGACATCGCCCACCGGTGTCGAGCCATCCACTTCTATCCGCAGCCACGAGGCACCCTCAACCACCTCGACCACAAGCTCAAACGGCCCGTATCTGCTGTTCTCGGCAACCTGCGCCTCAATATCCTCTACATTGTTGCTGGCCTGATCCTCATCAAGGCCCTCGTCAGAACTGGCAACGCCCGTCACCGGTGCGTTCGTGGTGTCGTTATGCGAGCAGGTGCTCGCAAGCACGGCCCACAGGATGAGAATGGCCAGAAACGCCAGCACCAGGCCGATGATCATCAACACCGGTTTACTGGTAAGTTGCGAGGCAAGGCCCGATAAGAGCGATGTTTTGGGAGGCTTGCCCTTGTAGTCGTTCGTGCGTACCTGCTTTGCGGTACCGGTAGGAGCATTCGCGTCAATCCTGCGCACGGAGGGCCTTCTCGCCATCCTGCTCTGGCCGGTATCCTTGACATCGTGCGCCTGGCGCAGCTGCTCGCGGAACATCCTGTTGTTATCGCGCGAATTGCCCTTACCCCAGACCGAACTTCTCTCCTTATTGCGCTTGGCAGCGGTTATCATCTCTCTGCCGCTTTCCTGGCGCTCCGATTCCAGTATCTGGTCGTCTGGATCGCCCCCCCGCCGTGCGGCCAGAGTATAGCTGTTGGCATGGCTGCTTACCGATCTGGCCCCGGATTTACCCGTGCTCTCCCACCTGCGGAACTCACGGAGGAACTGCTCGGTGATGCGGGTGGAATCAAGCCCAAGATAGCGCGCGTACGAAGACACCATGTTACGAGCATAGCCCTTGTGGGGCATGTGCGAGAAATTGCTCGTTTCCATGGCGAGAATGATAGAGGGACGAATGCGCAACTGCTCGGAGACCTCTTCGATGGTCTCGCTTTTTATGCGCCTTGCCTCCGCCAGTCGTTCGCCAAAGGTTGCTTCAGCCAACTAAGCCTCCCGGCCCTACGTTATCCAGGCCATACGATCCATTACCGCTGACAAGTACCTGCGGAAAGTGTACCATATTGCTCTTGCTATGTCTCTGAGCAGCGTTTTTTAAAAAAAGTCAGCGGGGTTTGTGTCGCGGCTTAGCCGTAGGCACGCAGGGTCTCCAGGTCGAGTACGTCATCCACCAGAACCTCGCGGGGCTTGGAGCCATTGGGCGGGCCAACGACACCCTTCATCTCCAGCATATCCATGATGCGGCCGGCACGGGCATAGCCTACCTTGAGCCTCCGCTGCAGGGTGGAAGTAGAGCCGAGTTGAGAACTCACCACGATCTCAGCCGCCTCCCAGATAAGCGGGTCGTCGTCACTGATGCCATCTCCGCCCAATCCGCCCGAGACGGCACCGGTACCCGCAGCGGCAAGCAGTATCTCCTCATGGTAGTCAATCCCGCCCTGTGCGCGCCAATACTCCACGACGGTCTCTATCTCTGACTCGCTCACGAGGCAACCCTGGATGCGCACGGGCTTGGAGTATTCCGGCCGTGAGAAGAGCATGTCACCCAGGCCGATGAGATCCTCCGCACCGGGGGTGTCGAGGATAACGCGCGAGTCAATGCCCGACGCCACGGTAAAGGCGATGCGGTTGACGATGTTAGCCTTGATGAGGCCGGTGATGACGTTGGTGGAAGGGCGTTGCGTTGCCACAACGAGGTGCAGGCCAGCGGCACGCGCGAGTTGGGCCAGGCGGCTGATGGCACCTTCGACCTCCTTGCCGTTTATCATCATCAGGTCGGCCAACTCATCTATGACGATGACCAGAGAAGGCAGCGTGGCGCGCAGGTTTTCCTGCTCAACGGTAATATCCAACTCCTCCTCGCCACTGCTGTCTGCAAACAGCACCGTCTGGACGGAGGCCGCGTCAAGCTCTCCGGTAGCGTCAGGATCTACGCCTGTGGCAGTGCCTGCTCCGTCAAGGGAGGAAGAATCGCGGGCATCCTCGCCTTGCCGCTGTGTGCGCTCCAACTCTGCCAGCTTCTTCAGGTTCTCCGCGACCCGTACATTGAACTGCTTGAGGTTCTTGACCGCGTGCTTCTCAAACAGCTTGAGGCGGCGGTCCATCTCGGCCACGCACCAGGCCAGGGCACTGGCCGCCTGTCCGGCATCGGTGACCACCGGCACATACAGGTGGGGAATGCCGTTATAGAGCGTGAGTTCAACCCGCTTGGGGTCGATCATTATCATGCGCACCTCGTCGGGCGTCGTGCGCATGAGCAGCGACATGATGATGGAGTTGATGGCCACGGACTTGCCCGAGCCGGTGGTTCCGCCGATAAGCAGATGGGGCATGGAGGCCAGATCCGCAACGATGGACTCCCCTTCCACGTCCTTGCCTATGGCCAGAGCCAGTGTGGAGTCGCGCGCCGAGTCGAGCACATCGCCGAGGAGCACCTCGTTGCGGGCGGCGTTGGGTATCTCTATGCCCACGAGCGAAGTGCCCGGTATGGGGGCGACGATGCGGATGGCCTGGGCAGCCAGCGCCAGTTGTATGTCGCTTTGCAGCGCGGTGACACGGTTGAGGCGCACGCCCTCACCCAGACTGACCTTGTAGAGCGTGACGGTGGGCCCGGCTATCCAACCCACGACCTCTCCGTCTACACGAAACTCCTCCAGCGTCTCCTGCAACCTGTTGGCCGTGGAGCGGAGTTCCGCCGCGCCTGCCTTGGTATTGGCCTTCTCGCGAGAGATGCGGAGCAGCTTCATGCTGGGCAGCACATAGGCAGATGCCAACATTCCCGCTGGGGAAGAAGAACCGCGCGCTCCCGCGGATCCTGCGGACTTCCTGCCCCTTCTCCTGGCTGAGCCGGCCGTGTTCGTACCGGCAACAGCAGCGGTACCGCTAGCGTCCTGCGCACGCCTCTCCTCTTCGTCGGGCATTGGGGCCTCACGGGGCTCATCGCCATCAAGGGCATCGGACGCGTCCCGTTCCCGTGCATTGCGTGGCTTGCCGTCCTCGTCCAGCAACATGGTCCGCGCCTCGGGGTCAATCTCAGAACCGGCCTTCCACTGCGCAAGGCGGCGGCGCGCTGAGCCGAGCTCTGACAGGCCCGCTACCTCGTCGTCCTCTGGCGTGTCCAGGCTGGGGCGATAGAGCGTGTGCTCGAGCTGGCCCGCGTCCCTGACGCCGGTGGGTTGCAGCAGGGCAGCTTCTCCAGAAGGCCTCCCCTGCGCCATCGCGTGGGCCGCAACGCCACCGGGATACGCAGCAGCAGTGCCACCGTTGACCTGCGGGCCCATCTGGTAGGCGCTGCCGCCGTTGGCTGGGGTAGCGCTCGCTCCCCCCGAAGCGTCATTCTGTACAACGCCCGGCAGCGGTATCCCTTCGCTCTGCCTTCCCGCGCCCTGTATTCCCTTGATTATCCACTCCGCGAGTCCGGTGAGGGAGAGGCCGATGAGCACGAGCCCCGCCAGCATGAGCCCGACGAGGAGTATCATGGTGGGCACCTGGCCTACCAGACTGAGCAGGGCCCAGGCCAACGCGCCGCCCACATAGCCTCCCTGACTGGTGAGTAACGCCGGAGTGAAGATGCGATCGGGATCCGCAACCGCCTGAGGGGTGAGGGCAGCAAAGACCCCCAGCAACGCGAGATAGATGACTCCGAGGCCCAGGGCCAGGCGAACCGGGGCATTGGTGAGGCGCTTTCGTACAAAAAAGGTAGCCGCCCAGGCAAGCAGGAGGAATGGGAGCACGAAGGCGCCCTGTCCAAATACCCTGCGGAGCGCATCGGACAGGAACCGGGCACCGATAGCGTCGGAGGGAAGAGCAACGATGACCAGGAGGACTACGGCCACGATGATAAGGACAAGCCCTGTGAGGTCGTTTTTAACGCGGGTCCCCAGAAGCGGCTTGCTGAGCGGCGGTGCGGCTTTCTCAGACGGTTTACCGGCTCTGCCAGATTGGCCGTTCTTGCCGTGGCTGGGTTTTTTTCCAGCAGGCGAGCTGGCCCTGCTGCGAGACGAGCCGATGTTGCCCTTCTTCTGACTGGACGCGTTGGTATTTCTGTTGCGGCCTTGGTTACTCAAAGCATGCCCTCCGGTGTGTGTTGTACTGCTGCGTTGTGGCACCAAAAGCCTTGCGGCTTTCAGTGCTATGGGCTGGTTTCCCTCATTCTACCAGATTGAGCAGCCAGTAATACCACCAACCGGGAATTTCGCGCACGACATTAATAAGCGGGTAGCGAGGGTCTTTGTCCGGCACACTCGGCACCGTAACCACGTCCATGCCCTCGGCCAGATAGAGCATCTTTATCCGCGCCAGATGGTAGAAGTTGCTCACCGTGGCAACCTTGGTGAGACCCGCTGCCTGCAGGGTGGCCACGGTATTCTTTGCGGTCTGCTTGGTGTTGGAGCCCTGCTCGTCGATGATAATGTCCTCCGGATCCACCCCGTTTGCTATGGCATAATCCCGCATGACCTGCGCCTCGCTCGTGCCATCCGCGTCGATACCCCCGCTCATCACCAGCAGAGGTGCGTAGCCGTCCTTATAAAACCGAATCGCCGTGTCCAGGCGGTCCTGCAAAACCGGCGACGGCGTTCCGTTGGGGTAAACCTGTGCGCCGAGCACCACGGCAGCATCCACCGGCACTCGGTAGTCCGTGGTGCCAAAACAGTGCATCTGCCCCACGGGAAAGAGCAAGCCCGTACAGAGCAGGCCGGCTGCCATGACCACAGCTGTCCAGGGCTTGCCCGGCCTTTGCGCTGCCGGAAGATAGGTGGCTCCCAGCAACACACTGAGGAGGATGCAGAGCATGCCAAGACCTACGAAGAAGGAAAACGGCAGGGGGAACCCGAGGATGATAGTGCCCTCCCCAGCCGCGGTGTAGACGTACACGGTATTGATAACTGCCGTAAAGAGTCCCACGAAAACCGGCACGGCCACGAGCAGGCGAACACCGATACGCTGGGGCAGATGGAAGGCGAAGAACCCGAGGGAGAGAGTAAGGGCCAGCTGTTCAAGGCCCGAAACAGCACTGGGAAGAAAGCTGAAGTCCATCCACCAGGCATTCTGGTTATAGGCAGTATTGAGCAGCGTGGCGCCGAGCGAGAGCAGCGAATAGAGGGCAAGAAACAGGGCGAGGCCTCGCGACAGACTCACGAACAGCCATGTGAGCCTCGGCGTTCTCCGACGCGTGGAGCCTGTCAGCCCTTCCGTGGCCGCGTCACTGCTCGGGGCGTTTGACAGGGAGGCGTTGCTGGCGTTCATCGCTCGGGCGCTGCTCGCCACACCATAACCGCTCGCTGCCATGCCGACATCCATCACGTCGCTGCCTTCTCGGCCTCCCGTTGCTCGCGTGCCAGGACCGCGTTCATGGCAGCAATCGCGCACTCCACCATGTCGTCGTCGGGAGGGTTCGTGGTAAGCCGCTGCATCTGGAGGCCTGGCCAGAGCACGACTTTGACCAGGGGATTATCCGGTCGGTTGCCGGCCCACTTGACGGTGAACTCATAGGAAAGCCCCGCAATCAGCGGAAGCAGGATGATGCGGCTCAGAATGACCAGGCCGAGCCGCAGGGCCTCATTCTGGATACCCAGCCCGTCGATGAGCCAGTTGACAGGGACAAGGGTAAAGACCAGGATGGCGATTATCATGGTCATGAGCATGAAGGCCGTTCCGCAGCGTACATGGAGGCTCGGGAAGGTCTGGGCATTGACCACCGTGAGCTCGCGCCCCCGCTCATAGCAGTGAATCGTGCGGTGCTCGGCCCCGTGATAGCCAAACATGCGCCGGATGTCGGGGAGGCGGCCAATGAGAAAGATGTACGCGATGAAGATTGCCACGCGCAAGACGCCGTCAACCAGGTTCCAGAGCAGCGTCTTTTCGCCGTAATCGCCCACCAGGAGGTTGGTGACCACGGCAGGCACGACAATGAAGATGGCAACGCCCAGAAGCACGCCCACTATCATTGAGATGGTCATGACAGACTTGGGGAGGGCGGCGTCTTCGACCTTGACCTCCTCGGCTGCGAACTCCTCGACCGCCTGCTCAGCGGCCTCTTCCTCGACTTCTTCCTCAACTGCCTGCTCAGAAGGCTCAGCCTCGACAGGCGGCTCGACAGCATGTGGCAGGATGGTTTCGGTGGGGGCAGCAAGCGGCGGTAAGGCAGATGCGACAGCGGACTGCTGCAAGACGGGTGTGAGCTGCTCAGACTCGGCGGTCTGTTCCTCCGCCTCTTCCTCATCCGGCTCCTCATACTCTTCATACGCATGGTTCGCGGCTATCTCGAGGGCCTTGTAGCCCAGGGCCAGAGACTCCACCATGGCGGTACAGCCGCGCACCACCGGCTTATACATCCAGGAGTTTTTGTCCCTGCCGCTGGCGAGATCGTGCTCTTCAACATAGATGGAACCGTTGGGCTTGCGCACGGCCAGCGCCCAGTTATAGCGGCCACGCATCATAATGCCTTCGATAAGCGCCTGGCCGCCTACGTGGGTACGGCAGACCAAATCGCTTTCATCAAAGACAGAGGATACCTTCTCCCTCTGTGCGTCGTCGCTGTCGATGCCCTGTGTGTAGGCCTGTTCGCTCAAGCGCGTACCACTTTCTCAAAAGGCGTGCCACAGCTCATCGTGCCCTCCGGACAGGGGCCGCGGCGACACGGCGCACCGGCATCCATGAAGATATAGGGTGCCGTGGGCTCTGCCAGCTCCAACATCCTGCTCCCCAGTTCCTGTATCTCCCACTGGGCCCTTCTGCAGCAGCGCAGCTCAAAGAAATGCAGCAACTCGCGGATATTCATCGTTACCACTATCTTGGTAGTGCAGGCATTGGGGAGCACATAACGGGCGTCCTCGGCGGGCACTCCGGCGTCCAGCAGGTCCTGATAGGCGTTATAGGCCGCGTCAATTGCGGTATGAAAGACGGCAGCCAGGCTTGGATCCTCACCGATAGTCTGTGGCACGACGACCTCGGGCTCGCCGCTCAGGGTGACATAACGCTGGCTCTGCTGATTAAAGCTCGCTATGCGATGGCGTACCAATTGATGCGTCAGAGCCCTGCTTACCCCATCAACGGCAAAGCTATAGCTGGCGTGCTCCAGAGCCGAAAAATGCCCGGAGTTCATGATGACTCGGAGAATCTTCTGTACCTGCTCAGCGCTCATGCTCTCCCTGAGCTCTGCGGCACCAACGGGCGCATAGCACAGCCGCGCAGCCGTAGCAACGGCACGCTCCGGATCCTGAGTATGATACAGCAACGATACCTGCATCAGGCACCCCTCTCGGTCAGTCTCAGGATACTGGTTGCATCCTGTTTGGGCGTTGATTACCCGGCAGCTTCCTCTGGTGTGGAGTCAGCGGGAGCGACGGGAGTCTCAGCGGCGGGAGTCTCTACGGTCTGGACAGCCTCGCCTGCGATCTCAGTCTTGGCTGATGCCTCGTCGGTTGCAGGAGCTGCATCGCTGGTCCCGGTCTTTTCGCTGGCCTCGATCTCAGCAGCTTTGGCAGCCTTGGCCTCAGCTTTGGCCTCAGCCTTGGCGGCCTTTTCGGCGTAGCGTGCAGCGTTGGCGGCCTTCTTGGCGGCCTTCTCCTCGCGGGCGGCGTTGGCAGCGGCAGTGGCGGCTTCTCCCGCGGCGGCCTTCTCGGCTTTACGGGCAGCTTCGCGCTCAGAAACAGCCGTGGCCGCGGAACCGTACTTGTTCGCAAAACGCTGTACGCGTCCGCCGGTGTCAACAAACTTCTGCTGCCCCGTATAGAAGGGATGACAGACATTGCACAACTCTACGCGCAACTCAGGCTTGGTAGCGCGGGTCTTGAAGCTGTTGCCGCACGAACAGCGCACGGTAGCCTCAACATATTCGGGGTGAAGTCCCTTTTTCATTCATTCTCCTTTGTAATGCCCTGGTTTCCAAGCAGGGCGGGTGCCCTATGCACCGGATAGCAAACCGTGTAAGTCTACCACATCTTTGCCCAAAACATCTGTCGAGTTGGAAACACTGGGAAAAACATCCTGAGGCGATCGGAGGATAACGCTATACCGGCGCATCAATTACCAAGTGATAGACCTCGTAATCGGCGTTTTGGTTGTAGCTGCCGCTTTGCTTGAGCGCAGTTTCGAAGGTAACCCGGTTGGACCCCTCTGGCACATTCAGTCGGTCTATCTTCCACGTAATCAAGATCATAGGCTTACCCAGGGCAGTTCCTTCTGGAAAATAATAGAGCACGAACCCATCAGCAGTAAAAACGCTGGATCCTGTCTGGCCCAAGATAGAGAATATCCAGTAACCGCCGTTGCTGGAATACCCCTTGGACTCTTCTCCGAGCAAGGAAAAGACCTGGTTGTTATAGCCAGCGGCAGTATTAGTTGCCCTATTCGACAGAGTGTTAAAGCGCCAGAGAGTGGTGCCAGAAGGAGTAAGTCCGACTTCACCTCCTTGCGCATACTGGTAAGCAGCAGCACGT
>JAIRZP010000114.1 GCA_031267175.1 Coriobacteriales bacterium
CAGGGGCTCGAGACCCTCTCGCTCCGTGTGGAGCGCCATGTGGAGAACACCCTCAAAGCAGTGGATTTTCTGAAGGATCACCCGCTCGTTGCCACGCTCAACCACCCCAGCCTCCCCACGCACCGCGACCACGCCAACTATCTCAAGTACTTCCCCCACGGCGGCGCAACGATCTTTACCTTTGAGCTCAACGGCAGCGCCGAGCAGGCACGTCTCTTTACGGAGAGGCTTGAGCTGTTCTCGCTGCTGGCCAATGTCGCCGATGTCAAGTCGCTCGTCATCCATCCCGCCTCAACGACGCATTCGCAGCTCAGCCCCGAGGAACTGCTCGATGCCGGCATCACGCCGACAACCGTGCGGCTGTCCATCGGCACCGAGAACATCAAGGACATACTCGCCGACCTTGAGCTGGGCTTTGCCTCGATATAAAACACCACCTCACGTTAGGAGCACGGATGAAAGTCTCGACCAAAGGCCAACACGCACTCAGGGTCATGCTTGACTTTGCCGGACACGCACAGGACGGCTACATCCGTCTGCGAGACGTGGCCGACCGCCAGGGCATCTCCAAGACCTATCTGGAGCAGATCATGGTGCTGCTCAACAAGGGCGACCTGTTCATCACGGCACGCGGGTATCAAGGCGGGTACCGACTCAAACGGCCTGCTCAGGACTACACCGTGGGAGACATACTGCGCATCACCGAGGGCGATCTGTCCCCTGTCGAGCCAGATGAGGCCACAGAGGCAGGCGCGGACCGTCGCGTCAGCCTCATGGCCGCCGATGTCTGGGAGGGCCTCGAAGAGGTGCTGGTTGCGTATCTTGATAGCATGACCCTCCAGGATGTGCTCGATGCCCACAAGGCCGAAGACGCCTACGAGTTCTTCATCTGAGTACCGTGCGAGGCTGGGACACCAGCTCCGCCCCTCCTGTCCCACTTGCAACCGCGCTCCGTTTGCTTTATACTAGAGCAAACTTAGCAGTTTGATAAGTTAAAAGGATGCTGCGTCAGAGCAGCGCTGTCCCGCCGCAAGGCACAAAAGAAAGGAGCTTTCTCATGACCGTCTATAAGAGCATAAGTGAACTGGTAGGCAACACTCCCCTGGTTGAACTCACCAACTACAACGACGAGAATGGCCTGGAGGCCACCATCATCGGCAAGCTGGAGAGCTTCAACCCTGCCGGTTCGGTAAAGGATCGCATCGCCGTTGCGATGATTAACGACGCGGAGGAGTCCGGCACGATAACCCCGGGCACCGTGCTTATCGAGCCAACCTCCGGCAACACCGGCATCGGCCTGGCCGCCATTGCCGCCTCCCGTGGGTATCGCCTCATCCTCACCATGCCCGATACGATGTCCATCGAACGACGCAATCTGCTGGCCGCCTATGGTGCCGAGCTGGTGTTGACCGACGGAGCCAAGGGCATGAAGGGCGCTATTGCCCGGGCCAACGAGCTGGCCGAAGAGATTGAGAACAGCTTTATCCCCGGACAATTCGTCAATCCTGCCAATCCCGCCATTCACTACGCCACGACCGGCCCCGAGATCTGGGAGGCCTCAGATGGCGAGGTTGATATTCTGGTTTCGGGTATTGGTACGGGAGGCACGATCACCGGCGCGGGCGAGTTCCTTAAAGAAAAGAACCCAAGCATCACCATCGTGGCCGTTGAGCCTGCCGCATCTCCGGTGCTCTCAGAGGGCACGCCGGGGCCGCACAAAATCCAGGGCATCGGCGCGGGCTTTGTGCCTGACGTGCTCGACACCCACATCTATGACGAGATCATCACCGTAGAAAATGACGCTGCCTTTGCCACCGGACGTGCCCTGGCCAAGACCGACGGCCTCCTCGTGGGCATCTCATCGGGCGCGGCACTCTGGGCTGCCACCCAGCTGGCCAAGCGTCCGGAGAACGCCGGCAAGCGCATCGTCGTCGTGCTGCCGGATACCGGCGAGCGCTATCTCTCCACCGCCCTGTTTACGGGGTAGAAGTTCTCTTCAGAATCACATCGCCTGCGCCAGGCGTACGTAAAGGGGGAGGGCCAGAACAAGAACTGGCTCTCCCCCTGTTAGTATAAGGCTGCGGGCGACCGGGATCGGGTGCCCTCCAGCCTTAGTGAAGTGGCTGCTATACCTCGGGGCCCTGCGCGTCTGTGTCGCGCTTCCGGGAGCGGCTCCGGTAGGCGAGGACTGCCAACACCGCCGCGATGGCAAGCACAGCCACGCCAAAGGTCACCGACAGCAGGTAGGGTGCCGTCTCACTCGCCGTCGTCAGCTCGGCGGTCTCGTCAGTCTCACTGGCCTCTGCTTCGGCTCCTGCTCCGGTGTTTGTCCTGGTAACAGGCCGTGTCTCCCGTGCGGCATTGTCCGTCGTGTTGCCCTGCGTGTTTTCTGAGTCTTCGGACGGGGTGTTGGTAAGCGAGGCCGCAGACGTCCCGCCGCTCGCAGCAGGGGCAGGGGCAGGAGTTGGGGTTGGAGCAGGGGCAGGCTGCGCGGGTCGGTCAACCGTAAAGGCCGTCGTACCCGTGCCCGCCTTGAAGTCGTCAACAAAGCGCAGCTCTATCAGATGGGTACCGTTTGCGAGCGTGTCCACAAAGGCAGGGTTCAGGCCTACAACGGCGCTGCCCTGGGTGAGGGTGCCGGCCTGCGTGCCGTCAAGCACCAGCGGGCGGCTCGTTGTGCCACCGGGCGTGCTACTGACCGCACCGAGGGTAAAGATCCTGCCGTTGAGGCTCACACTGCTCACGCTGTAAAAGTCGCCTTTGAAGCTCACCTGGGCGTTCTGCCCGTAGGTCGTGATGGGTACTTCCACCGTGGAGCTGAGCACAGGATGACTGTGATCAAGCGCCGCTATGCGGGCATCAAGGCTGGCGAGCAGGGCCTCGACCTCCGCCTGCGTGAGCGGCTCACCGCCTGCCTGGGCCGCGGCTTCAAGGGCCGTGTGTGTCTCTGCTATCGCTACGTCGAGCGCATCCACCGCCTGCTCGTCGTAATTCTCCCGCGCAAGGCTTACCGAAGGAAACGCCTCCCGCTCCGCTCCGGTAAGGGCCGTGTCAAGCGCGCCGAGGCTCGCCTGGGCCGCGCCCACCCTCACCGATATCATCAGAGGCAGGGTCTCGTATTTGTTGGCATAGAGGGCCGGGTCCGGCGTAAAGGTCGCCGCGGTCACAAAGAGGCCGTTTCGGGCATCGTTACCCAGCGTATCTGTCTCAAAGCCCAGGGCTCCCGGCACAACCGCGGAAGGATCGGGGGCATCCCAGCTGAGCGTACCGGAAAGGGTCGCCTCGCCCATGAGAGCACTGCCACCAAAAACGTAGCCGCTCGTTTCCAGGCCGAGGCTCGCAAGACTGCCCTCTCCGTAGGCAAGGGTTTCCAGACTGCCCTCTGCGGTGAGCGCGGGGCTTGCGGGGGCAACCACGAGCGCGACGGGTGTCTCGGCCGAGTCGTTGTAGTCATCGTCGCCGAGGCGCTTGACGGAGAGCGTCGTGCTGCCCGGGGCGACGATATCTATGCTGTCGAGTCCAATGGCGGCAACGGCGGAATCCGTACTGCTCCATTGGTAGGCGCCGGTGCTTTGTCCTCCCGTTGGCGTAAGTGCAAGGGGTGCATCGCCGTAGGTAGCAGACACCGCGCCGTCCTTGATGCCGCCGCCGGTCACGGAAACCACGCCCTGCAGCGCCCTGCCCACAACAACGGTAAAGCTGCTGGGAGCGGGGGGCTTGTTGCGCGTGTCGCCGCCTGCGGGATAGGCCAATCCAAGCGGGTTGTAGTCTACGGTAAAGCTGTGCGTGCCGGCCTTGAGCGCCCTAAGATAGCTGCCGTCAAGGTGTATGCGGTCGCCGGCAACGGTGTACGAGGCTGAGAAGGCAGGCGCGTCCGCGTCCAGCCCCTCGCCGGCAGACACGCTGCCTGGAGGCGAGACGCCATCCCACACGGCATCGTAGCCGGTGCGCTCCACGCTTGCCACGGTGTTGCCATGCAAGATGACGGAGAGTTCCGCGTCCGCACTGTCAAAGCGCGAGATGCCGACCGTCTCCGTGTCAGCCGCGCTGTCCTCGTAGACGATGACGCCGTCGGTGAGGATGCCGGAGCTGTTGCCCGCGTAGTCCCGTGCCTCCACGTAGAGCGCAAAGGCCGTGCCTGCCTCCACAGAAGGCGGCGTGGCCGCGTCGTAGTCCTGCCAGAGCATGGCGAGCGCGGCAGCGTCCAGCGGCGTGCCGCCCGGAGCACTGTCGATATACCAGCGCAGCGTCTCGATGCTCGCAGACACGTCGGTTCCTGCAGTGCCCGTGTCGATAACCTCAAGCCCAAGCTCCACGCCGTCTTTGAAGAAGAGGGAGGGGCTTATCGAGCCGAGGAAGTCGCTTGCCGTGTTGGCGTTGTAGCCGACCTTTACCACCGGGGCCGTCTTGTCGATGCCAAAGGTGAGGGAGGCAGTATTCGATATCTCGTGCTGCGCGATGCCGTCGTTGTCCTCATCGGCTTCCAGGTCTGTGCCCGTGCGACGCACATAGAAGGACACGGCACTGGCATCGACCGGTGCTGAGCCGAGGGTGAGGGTATTCTGCCAGGTACTCGTGTCCAGGTTCTGCGCGCTCACGGCAAAGCCTTCTGCCGCTGTAACCACCACGTCGGTGTTCGTCCAGCTGTTGTTAAGGGGCGTGGTCGTATACTGCACATCGGCAACCGGGGTAAAGCCCGGTAAGATGGTAGCAGCGTCATCAAGCGTGGTCGCAGGCTGCTGCGGGAGCGTGTAGTTAGCCCTCACATCGCGCGAGAGGCCGGCTGCAAGGGCGTAGCTGCCCGTCCTCGACACGCTGGCCGTGCCCGCCTCAGCACTCGCAAAGGCAAAGCCCACGTCGGAACTGTCCAGCGTAATGCCGTCCAGATCCGGGTTGACAACACCCACGAGCGCAGCCTCGCCTGTAAGAGCAATATCCGTCCTGCCATCGTAGTGCTTGCTTGCAAAAGCAAGGCCGGTCATGCTGACGGTAAGGGGCTTTGGCGCCACCGTCAGTGTTAGCTGTGCCTCGGCCGAGTCGTTATAGTTGGCATCGCCGAGCCGTTTGGCGTAGATCGTCGTGCTCCCCTGGCCGATGATGTTGATGCGGCCGCTGTCAGCGCCGATGGTGGCAACGCTTGGATCCTGGCTTCTCCAGGTATAGGCACCGAGGTCGGTACCCGAGCCACCCGTAGCCCTGAGCTCAAAGGGCTGATCGCCATAGGTAACAGACACGGTAGCGAGCCCGATTATGGAAACAGCCGCCTGCGCTGCCCTGGTAATATTGTAGGAGGTCGCAGAACTCTCTGAGCCACCGTAGTTGCCATCGCCTTCGTAGGCGGCCCGGAGCCTGTGGTCGCCACCGCTGAGGGTGAGCGTGAGACTTGCCTCGCCCGAACCGTCAACCGTCTCGCTTCCCAGAGAGCGCTCTGGCGTGAGGGAGTTATTGTCGTGGTCGTCCCAGAACTCAACCTTGCCACGGGGCATAAAGCCCGACTCGCCGGCAACGGTGGCCGGGAGGGTGACGTTATTCTCGGCGTAGGAGCTGCTCGTAAGCGGGTTACAGGCAAGTGTCACGGACGAGGTATTCCTGGCTATCGCAACCGTGAGCGTCGTGGACCGTGGGTCATCGGTGCTTTGCGAGGCGGCATACGGCTTACCGAGCGGGTTATACGAGACGGTGAAGCTGTGCGTGCCCGCGTCAAGCGTCTGCAGGTAGGCAGCCGTGAGCGTAATCGTGTCAGTGATGCTGTCTGCGTTGTAGTCGCTGCCCTCGGTAAGCGAAAAGCTGGAACTGCCTGCCACGCGCACGATGCCCTTCACCGTGTTGCCATGCATCGCCAGGCTTGCCGTGGCCGGTGTGGTGGTGGCCTTTGTAAAGGAGGCCGAGGCAGTGGCGTCGCTCTGTGTGTAGCGCACGAAGCCCTCCGTGCCGATGATGCGCACGTTGCCGACCTTATCGGTGAGGCGTGCGTAGACAAAATACGTGCCGTCCGCAGTAAGGGGA
>JAIRZP010000029.1 GCA_031267175.1 Coriobacteriales bacterium
CGACCGAGTCGGGCGCGCTGGACAGTGACTATCTCAGCCGTATGGCCGCTCAGGTGGCGCATCTCCACAGACAGGGAACCCAGGTCATCATTGTGAGCTCGGCAGCCATTGTGGCGGGGTTGCAGAGCCTGGGAATGCCCGCGCGTCGCCCCGATGACATCCCCACCCTCCAGGCGGCAGCCGCCGTTGGGCAGATCGAAGTGGCGCAGAGCTACGCGCATGCCTTTGCGGAAGAGGGCCTCAGACTCGCGCAGATTCTCCTCACCCGCTCAGACATAGACAATCGCGAGTCGTACCTGCACGCCCGCGACACGCTGGAGCGCCTCCTTGAGCTTGGAATTGTGCCGCTCATCAATGAGAATGACACCATTGCCATCGACGAGATACGCTTTGGTGACAACGACACCCTGGCAGCTCAGGTGGCCATACTCGTCAAGGCAGACCTCGTGGTACTGCTGAGCGACATAGAGGGCCTCTACACCGCCGACCCACGCAAGAGCGAGGACGCCGAGCTGGTGCAGAGGGTAGGGGAGTTCACCCGCGAGATAGTGGACGCGGCCGGAAGCGCCGGCACCGAGAAGGGCTCGGGAGGCATGTTCACCAAGCTCGAAGCCGCCTGGATGCTCATGGCAGCCAATATCCCCATGGTCATCTGCGAGGGACGCGTGGAGGATGCCATCCTTGCTGCCACCGAGGGCAGGCAGGTAGGCACACGCTTCGAGCGCGAGCAGCAGGGTAAGCAGGGCAAGGCTCGCAAGCTCTGGCTCGCGCTCTCCGGCAACGTTAAGGGCAGCGTGACGGTGGACAGCGGCGCTGTCACGGCCATGCGGGAACGCGGCAGCTCGCTGTTGCCCGTGGGAATCACCGCGCTCGTGGGCGAGTTTGCCCCGGGCAGTGTCATCGACATACGGGACGAGGACGGGCTGCTCATCGGCAGAGGCATCAGCAACTACTCCTCTACAGAACTTGCCGCTGCTGCCGGTCAGCGCTCCACAGCGCTCAATGGCACAGTAAACGGTGCAGGCAAAACACGCACGGAGGCCGTGCACCGGGACGCTATGGTAATCTTTTAATGCCAGGGTATGACCAGAGTTTTGGGCAGCTCGCCTGACACAGCAGGGATAAAGACAGGTTGATTGGAGGACAGCATGGGAGAAGCAACAGAAAAGGCACAACGGGCACGCGAGGCGGCACAGGCAATGACCACACTGGGCAGCAACACGAGAAACGCGGCGCTCATGACGATGGCAATAGCCATTCTTGACGAACGGGAGTACCTTTTGCAAGAAAACGCAAAGGATGTTGCAGCGGCACAGGAAAGCGGCACGGCCGAACCACTCATAGACCGGCTCCTGCTCACGCCCGAGCGGCTAGTGGGCATCTCCGCCGCGCTTGAGCTGCTCTCCGCTGAGAAAGACCCACTGGATGAGATAGTCGAAGGCCATACGCTCTACAACGGCATACAGCTGCGCCAGATACGCGTGCCACTGGGCGTGGTGGCGATGATCTACGAGGCGCGTCCCAACGTGACGGCAGACGCCGCGGGCCTCTGCCTCAAGACCGGCAATGCCTGCCTGCTCCGCGGTGGCTCTATGGCCGTTAACTCCAATCTGGCCATGACCAGGGTTCTCTACGAGTCGGGGCTCAAATCTGGCCTGCCCCCCTACTGGCTCCAGTCCATCGAGACCACCGACCGCGCTGCCACGACCGAGCTGATGCAGCTCCAGGGCCTCGTAGACGTGCTGATTCCGCGCGGATCGGCCTCGCTCATACGAAGCACCATCGAGAACTCCAAAGTGCCGGTTATCGAGACCGGCGAGGGCAACTGTCATCTCTACGTGCACACCGCGGTAGAGAGCAGCCTCATCGTCCCCATCCTCATCAATGGAAAGACCCAACGCCCCGGTGTCTGTAACGCCCTGGAGTCCGTGCTCGTTGACGAGGCGGTGGCAAGAAGAGAACTGCCTGCCATGCTTGCCGCCCTGTTTGACGCAGAGGTCGTCGTGCACGGCGACGAGTTGACCGCAGAGATAGCCAACGAGCTTGCCCGGGATCTGCCCCAGGCGGAGCGCCTCTTTGTGCCGGCCACGCCGGAGGATTGGGGCACCGAATACCTCGACCTTGCCATCTCCATCAAGACGGTTGCGGGGCTCAGCGAGGCCATCGAGCACATCAACCGCTACTCCACCCATCATTCGGAGAGCATACTCACCGAGGATCACGAGGCCATCAAGCGCTTTTTTGCCGAGGTTGACTCAGCGGCGGTCTATGCCAATGCCTCGACCCGCTTTACCGACGGCGGCGAGTTTGGCCTGGGTGCCGAGATCGGCATCTCCACACAGAAACTCCACGCACGCGGCCCCATGGGGCTTACCGCGCTCACCTCCACCAAGTTCCTTCTGGACGGGAACGGGCAGGTTCGCGCATAGCCTGGAGCCCTGCGGGTGCAGACAGACGAGCAAACACCAGATGAGAAGAATCGGCATATTGGGAGGGACCTTTGATCCGGTGCACAACGCACACCTGGAACTGGCGCATGCCGCGCGTGCACAGTTTGATCTGGAGTGCGTCATGTTCCTGCCGACGGGCAAGCCCGCACGAAAGCTCGGGACAACCCAGGCCAGCGCCGCGGATCGCGTGCAGATGTTGCTGCTCGCCACAGAGGACTACCCTCACTTCTCTGTCTCCACCATGGAGGTGGACCGCGGCGGCATTTCCTATACCATAGACAGCCTGCGTGAGTTCAAGCGGCTCATGGGTGAGGGCGCCGAGCTGTTCCTTATACTGGGAGAGGACACGGCCACCGATCTGGCCTCCTGGAAGGACGCGTCTGAGATAGCGGCGCTCGCGGGCGTGCTGTATGCGCAGCGTCCGGGAGAGGCAGAGGCCCTGCCCTTGCCCCAGGGTTTCAGCTGCCAGAAGCTATCAATGCCTCTGCGTGCTGTGTCATCAACGCAGATACGCGAGCTCCTGGCCGCCGGAAGAGACGTGGGTGCACGTATCCCCCCCAGGGTTCATGACTATATACGGAGGCAGGGCCTGTATGCAACGCCCCGATAACAACAACAAAGGTGCCCCGCTGCCCGGGCAGAATGCGCAGAATGCTCCGCAAAGCCTCGGTGAGATCTACGACGACGCCCGGGTAAAACTGGAGGGGCGCCTGACCCAATACCGTCTGCTGCATTCCCTCAGCGTCGCTGATATTGCGGACCTCATGGCCAACGTCTACGAGGTGGATCCCGAATACGCCCGCCTGGCGGGGCTCTTGCACGACTGGGACAAGAACTACACCGACGAGGAACTCGTTGGCCGCGCCGAACGCTTTAACATCGAACTGCCCGACGACCCCCGTAACATGGCCGCTCTCCTGCACGCGCAGACCGGTGCCTGTGCGGTGGCCCAGGAATACCCGAATGTGCCGCCCGAGATATTGCAGGCCATCAGCAGACATACCTCGGCGGCCACCGACATGAGCGAACTCGACATGATAATCTACGTTGCCGACATGATAGAGCCCCTGCGTTCGGCGCCGAGCCTGCAACTGCTCCGCTCACTGGCCGGCAACGTGCCACTGGAGGAGCTCTTCATCAAGTGCTTCCAATCCACGCTTGAACACCTCATACGCCGACATCGCTATATCCATCCCGGTTCCGTTGCCGTATGGAACGCCTACGCGGCCAAAGAACACGCGCAGAAACGAAAAGGTTGAGCTATGGTACAATGGCTACTCTATCGGTTGCCCTGTGCTTGGAGCTTCGCTACCACCAGCGGGTTTCTCAGCCAGTGGCGGACAAGGTGCGCCGTGTTGCGTACAGGAAAGGTTGGTGGGATATCATGACCATCAGTAAGGAAAGAAAGCAGGAGATCATTGCCGAGTTTGGTAAGGATGCCCGGGATTCCGGTTCTGCCGAAGTGCAGGTTGCCATCCTCACCGAGCGCATCCGCGAGCTTACCGAGCATCTCAAGATCCACAAGAAAGACCATCACACCCGTAGGGGCCTGCTCATGCTGGTCGGCAAGCGTCGCCGCCTGCTCACCTATATCAAGAAGAACGACGTCGTCAAGTACCGCACGCTCATCGCGCGGCTCTCAATCCGAGACAACATTTAAGGAAACACATTCATGACTACACATACCGAGCGCTTTACGCTCTACGGCAAGGACTACACACTCACCACAGGAGAGGTGGCCCGGCAGGCCACCGGCGCTGTGGTTGTTGAACAGGGCGAAACCATCGTCCTCTTAACCGCAGTTGTCTCTCCCGAGCGCCGCGATCTGGACTTTCTCCCGCTTACTATAGACGTGGTGGAGCGCATGTACGCCGTGGGGAGGATTCCCGGCGGTTACCTCAAGCGCGAGACCCGTCCCTCCGACAAGGGCACGCTGATGGCCCGCATGATAGACCGCCCGGTGCGTACCGGGTTCCCCGATGGATTCAGGAACGATGTACAGATCATTGCTACCATCCTGAGTGCTGATCAGACCAATCAGCCCGATGTCATCTCCATTATGGGCGCTTCTGCCGCGCTCCTGTTGGGCGGCGTGCCCTATGATGGCCCCGCTGCCGCCGTGCGCGTCGGCCGCGACACCGCCACCGGCGAGTTCATCATCAACCCTACGTTTGATGAGGATGAGAACTCTGATCTCGAACTGGTCATTGCCGGCACCGCTGACTATATCTCCATGGTAGAGGCGGGTGCCCGCGAGATTTCTGAGGAAGACATGCTGGCCGCCATGCAGTTTGGACAGGAGGCGCTGGGCGAGTTCTGCAAGGTGCAACAGCGTTTCATCGACGCGGTGGCCCCCGAGCAAAAGTCCTATGAGCTTGACGAGCCCACACCCGGGCTTGCAGAGCGTGTGGCCCCTTACTACGAAGACATGACTGCCGCCATTCGCCACTTCGACAAACAGAGCCGCTCGGCACAGATCGATGCACTCAAGACCCGTATCAAAGAAGGCTTTACCCCGGAGGAACTCGACGAGTTTGGTGGCGAGCTTTCCGGCGAGCTTAAGAAGCTGGAGAAGAAGGCCATGCGCACCATGGTGCTGGAGACCGGCGAGCGCGTTGACGGCAGGGCGGTGGATGAGATACGTCCCATTACCTCGCAGGTAGGCTATCTCCCCCGCGCCCATGGCTCGGGGCTCTTCACCCGTGGACAGACCCAGGTACTCAGTGTGCTGACGCTGGGCATGCTCAACGAGTGGCAACGCCTGGACACCATCGATCCCGCACAGGGCCGGCGTTACATCCATCAGTACAACTTCCCGCCCTACAGTACCGGCGAAACAGGCCGTATGGGCGCTCCCAAACGTCGCGAGATAGGCCACGGTGCCCTCGCCGAGCGCGCGCTCATGCCGGTGTTGCCCAGCGAGGACGACTTTCCCTACACCATCCGTATCGTGAGCGAGGTGCTGGAGTCCAACGGATCCTCTTCCATGGCTTCTGCCTGCGGCTCGACGCTGTCGCTTATGGACGCTGGCGTGCCCATCTCCGCACCGGTCAGCGGCATTGCCATGGGGCTCATCCAGGAGGGGAGTGAGGTTGCCGTACTCTCCGATATCCAGGGCGTTGAGGACTTCCTCGGCGACATGGACTTCAAGGTCTGCGGTACCGCCGAGGGCATTACCGCCCTGCAGATGGATAACAAGGCCAAGGGCCTCAATCTGGAGATACTCTCCCGGGCCTTGGAGCAGGCAAAGGTTGGCAGGGCCCATATCCTCGGCAAGATGCTCGAGGCCATCGAGATGCCCCGTGAGGAGCTGAGTGAGTTTGCTCCGCGTATTATCTCGATCAAGATCCCCGTTGACAAGATTCGTGACGTCATCGGCACCGGCGGCAAGGTTATCCGGGGCCTGCAGGAGGAAACCGGTGCTACTATTGAGGTAACCGAGGACGGCACCGTCTACATTGCCTCCAAAGACACCGGTGGCGAGGCGGCGCGCGCGCGCATCGAAGCCATCATCAAGGTGCCGGAGATAGGCGAGGAATATATTGGCAACGTGGTCTCCATCCAGCCCTTTGGTGCCTTTATCGAGCTCTTGCCCGGCAAGGACGGCCTGCTGCATATCTCCAAGGT